>CANHSD010000044.1 GCA_947463105.1 Chitinophagaceae bacterium | reverse complement strand
GTGCGGTAACGGTAGGCAACGTGGCAGGCCGATCCTATACTGGTGTGCATGGTGATGGCAATTTGTTTAACGATGGTAGTGCCAATGTAGATTTCTGGCCGGGTATTAATGGGAATTCAACTACCACTAATGCTAACACAGCATTTAATGGTAGCACGGGTGTTACAGCGGGGGCCGGGGCGGGCACCAGAGGTGGCTCTTGGGCTGTTGCGGGGGGGACTCCCACCCAACACCTTTTGAAGGTGTCAGGTCGCATGAATGCACTCATTCAGGCTACAGACCGACACCAAGCTAACGGGTGGCGTGGGGTGCGAACAGCTCAATAAAAATAACAATCAACAAAAATGTCATGAAGAAATTTATTCAATATACGGCTCTGTTAATGCTGATCTGTTTGGGTCAGTTGGAGACAATCGCTCAATATACTGGTGGCAACGGCGACGGTGCGGCCATGGCTGAGATTAACTCTCCTGAGGCCCTTCCCGTTACCTGGCTTGATTTTACTGGTGAGCAAGTCAAAGGACTCGTGCGCTTGGACTGGCAAACGGCCAGCGAGCAGAACAGCAGTCATTTTGAGATCGAACGCAGTGCCAACGGTGGAGACTATACCCGCATTGGTAGTATGAAATCTGCCGGCAACAGCGCCAACATTCGCCGCTATGATTTCACGGATGAAACAGCACCGACGGGCTTGTTGTTGTATCGGCTGCGTCAGGTTGATATAGACGGACGTTTCAGTTACAGCAAAATTGTGCAAATACGCAACACCGCGCAGTCGGAGGCAAAGATCGGTCCAAACCCCACAGGCGGAGCCATCACCCTTCAGATCCCGGCCGAATGGAAAAGCAATGTGGAGTGGCGTTTGTACAATACACAGGGGCATCTTTTGGAGCAACGCACCAAGATGGGCTCGGGCAACTATACGCTCGACCTGTCTAAACGCTCCGCAGGTACCTATCAACTCACGCTCTGGAGAAATGGTGAACTGGTACAAAAAGAATGGATCATCCGCCAATAAGGTGATAAAATAAAAGTATACGGATCAGAACGAATTTCACTGACCGAGCGAAACGCTGACAGGAGGCGTGGCTCAGCCTTGTAAGAAAACCTCATTAACCTCCCCCTGTCTTCTGCAGGTTTACCAACCTCTGGTTGGCAGGCTCAACCTCCCTCAACTCTCACTTGAACATTGCAAACCTTTTCGTAACTTTGCACAAAATTTGAACCTTACATGGCAGGCCAGTTAAAAGAAGTAAGAAACCGTATCAAATCGGTCCAATCAACCCAACAGATCACTAAGGCAATGAAGATGGTGAGTGCTGCCAAATTGCGCCGCGCCCAGGATGCCATCATCCAAATGCGCCCGTATGCCTCTAAGCTCCAGGAAATGCTCAGCAATATTGTAAGCAATTCCGAAGGTGGAAACAGCATTGCCCTGGCTGAAGAAAGGCCGGTGAAGAAAGTGCTGATGATTGTTGTTACCAGCGATCGTGGCCTCTGTGGTGCCTACAATGCGAACATCCAGAAAATGGCGATTGCCACTATTACTGAAAAATATGCAGCCGTTCAAGCAGCCGGAAACATCACCGTCTGGGCCATTGGCAAGAAAGGGGCTGAGTTCTTCCAAAAGCGCGGTTATAATGTAGATGTCCGTTTTAAAGATACCTTCCTTAAACTGTCCTTTGAAACCGTACAAGCATGTGCCCAGGCTGCAGTACAGGCCTTCAAGCAGAAAGAATTTGACGCCATTGAAATTGTGTACAGTGAGTTCAAGAATGCGGCTACGCAACGGTTTGCTTCTGAAGTTTTTTTACCTATTCCCAAAAATGAACCTGCAAAAGGGGGAAGTTCAAAGAAGTCTGATTTCATTTTTGAGCCAGACAAGGACTTGTTGATTGCAGAACTCATGCCCAAGATCTTGAATACGCAGCTGTTCAAGGCTGTCCTTGATGGCAATGCCTCAGAACATGGTGCAAGGATGACGGCAATGGACAAGGCCTCTGAAAACGCAAACGAACTGCTCAAATCACTGAAAATTTCTTATAACCGTGCCCGTCAGGCAGCCATCACCACAGAACTTACAGAAATTGTGAGTGGTGCAGCGGCTTTGCAGGGATAAAATCAGGTTTTTACACTACATTTACCTCCACCAAAACGGCCGAAAGCCAGCACAGCATTACTTCAGCAATGGAAATAGCCAACCTTATCACACATGTAGAAGCACTGATTTTTGCCAGTGAGAAACCTCTTACTGCCATTGAGATCACTGAACTGGTGAACAGTGCCTTTGGTTTTATGGATGACAAGGTTGTGATTGATCAGGTGGAAACCTCTATCGAAGGGGTAAAGGAAAAATACAATGCTGAATTCTTTCCTTTTGAGTTGAGGGAAAGTGGTGGTGGCTGGCAGTTCCTGACCAAAAGGGAATACCACCAGACCATTGCACAACTCAATGGAGACAAGTTCCTGAAACGCCTGTCTACTGCAGCGTTGGAAACATTGGCCATCATTGCCTACAAGCAGCCCATTACCAAGTCTGAGATAGAAGCGATCCGAGGAGTCAACTGCGATTATTCCATCCAGAAATTGTTGGAAAAGGAATTGATCATCATCTCCGGCCGCAACGAAACCATGGTAGGCAAGCCCTTGATTTATTCAACCTCTCGCCATTTCATGGATTATTTTGGCATCAATTCTTCTGAAGAGCTTCCCAAAATCAGTGAGGTATTAGCAGAACAAATCGTTACACCAACCCTTGTGAATGCAGAACATTTTGAGACTGACGCAACGGTGGACAATATAACTGCTGATCAGGCCAATGGTTCAGAGACGTTGAGGGAGGTTGAGAGAGGTTAGAAAGACATTAACTACAACCTCCCTAAACCCTTACTTCAAACCCTTAAACCTCCTCAACCACATGCTCTCCAACGATATACTCCTCTCTGCCGCAGCCGAATATGGTACACCGCTTTATTTATATGACGAGGCACAAATCAACATTCAATATGCATCCCTGAAACAGGCATTTCGCCGATCGGATGTAAAAATATTCTATGCCTGCAAGGCCCTGACCAATGTCAACATCCTCAAAATCCTTGAGCAGCAGGGTTCTGGGATTGATTGCGTCAGCATCAATGAAGTGCAGCTGGCCCTCAAAGCAGGTTTCACTGCAGACCGCATCATCTTTACACCCAACAGTGTGGCCTTTGATGAATACCTGGAGGCAACTGCCTTGCATGTAAACATCAACATTGACAACCTTTCCCTGTTGGAGGAATTTGGGCATCATTTTGGTGATGGTTACCCGGTCATTATCCGCCTGAATCCGCACATCATGGCGGGTGGAAACATCAAGATTTCTACCGGACATGTTGATTCCAAATTTGGGATTTCCATTGAGCAGGTGCAGCAGATAAGGGATGTGATGGAGCGCACCAAGGTGTCTGTAAAAGGCCTGCACATCCATACTGGTAGTGAAATCAAGGACCTGGAGGTATTTGTGAAAGGGTTGGAGCTGGTACTTGAAACGACACAGTATTTTCCTGACCTGTCCATCATTGATTTGGGTGGAGGTTTCAAGGTTCCTTACAAGCCAGATGAGGTAGGAACCGATATGGAGGCATTGGGGGAAAAACTGGCCGATGCCTTTGAAGCCTTTCAACATTCAACCGGAAAGAAATTTCAGGTTTGGTTTGAACCCGGGAAATTCCTGGTCAGCCAGGCCGGCTATTTTTTGGTTCGCGCGAACATCATCAAGCAGGGGCCTTCAAGGACTTTTGTTGGGGTAAACAGTGGTTTCAATCACCTCATTCGCCCCATGTTCTACGATGCCTACCACAAGATCACAAATATATCCCATCCCGAAGGCGAGCTGAAGACCTATAACATTGTTGGAAATATCTGTGAAACCGACACTTTTGCCTGGGACAGAGAACTCAACGAGGTTCGCCCCAACGACATTATTCTGTTCAACAATGCAGGGGCTTATGGTTTTGAGATGAGTTCGCGTTTCAACTCACGCTGTCGTCCTGCCGAAGTGTTGGTATCTGGCGATTCAATGAAACTGATCCGCAGAAGAGAAAACCTGGAAGACATTTTGCAAGGCGTTCTATTGGATTAATGCCCAATAGTCATTGTAGATTGACACAAGAAATAATGGGGTTCAGTTGATTCATTATTTCCTGAATCGTCCATCAAAAGAACACCTGACACCACGGTGATTTCCACAGGCTTCCAATTCCCTGACTTGAACAGACTTCCCATTAAAGCTGAACTCCAATAGACAATGGTCATCAGCTTTATTATAATGGTATACCCGGGGTTTTACCTGTGTCATGTCTCCCCTTAAACTTCCATCGCAGCCATTGCCAGGTTTTTCAATATTGATAAAAAACAGGAGTTTACCGGCCTTTCCACCATCGCGGATCGAAACAAAATTTTTCTTGTCCTGTTCATAATCGCCGCTAAGGGGATCCTTTCTTGACAAGGTATCGATGGGGTTGTAGACGGTTTTTTCTTCAACTGGCTCATTGCTTTCTGTAAGGATAAGCGTGAACAGGCCCTCTGTATTGTACACATAGGCACTCTTGTTGTAATAAGCTTTCCCATCCCTTGATTGAGTATTCCTGGTCTTGATGACAGTAAGCCTTTTATCGATACCTCCTTCTGTTGAGATCCCCGTAATGTTGTTTTTTTCAACCAAGGGCATGGCGGCCTTGAATACGTTGTTGGCATCAAAACAAAGCAGGTAAATGTTCTTTTTGTCTTTCTTTTCTGCTGAAAGGAAAAGGTAGGTTTCCCCAGATTCCTCGGCCTTGTACCTTCCTTTCCTGTAAAAACGAACATCCTTTGTTCTTGGAAATTCCGCCCTGAAAATACTATCTGGCAGGAATGTTAAAACGACTGTGTTTTTTATGAAAAAACTGTCAGATTCTATTTTTTTCAGGTCTTTTTGTTGAAAGACAATGGGTAGTTCACGCAGTGGAAAGGATTCAATGAAGTCGGTGGTCTCAATAGCTTCATCTGCGTTGATGTCTTTGGCCTTTTTACCGCAGGAGGCCATTAAAACAAGGAGAAGCGCACAGATTGTTAATCTTTGCATATGCATGAATTAGAGCCAATTTAAGTACATCCTAAATCTTTTGCAAATATTTTGGCAAACAATTGATAATCAATTATTCATTAGAAAAATCCTATTGAAAATATAGAATCCAGCATAATTGCGTACTTTATACATATTACCTTTTCATTCCAAAAAAACGGGGTATCTTGCGGGCTCATTAATCAGTTCAGGCATGTCAAATTTCAAGCATTACAAATTACCCTACTCAATAGATTCCCAATACGAGAAAAAGGCGGCATATTTCTCCATGGAGTTTGCCATTCACCAGCCCTTGAAGATATACAGCGGAGGACTGGGATTTCTTTCCGGTTCTCACCTGAGAAGTGCCTATGAACTGCGCCAAAACCTCATTGGCATTGGAATCCTTTGGAAATATGGATACTACGATCAGGCCCGTAACCAGGACCAGACCTTGCAGGTGCAGTGGAATGAAAAAATCTATAATTTTCTTGAAGATACCGGCATCAAGTTTCAGATCATGATCCATGATGCGCCTGTGTGGGTAAAAGTGCTTTACCTCAATCCTGAAACCTTCAAATCGGCACCGCTTTTCTTGTTGAGTACCGATTGTCCGGAAAATGATTACGTCTCTCAAACCATTACCCACAGGCTATATGACGCTAATGTGGCCACCAAGGTTGCCCAGTTCATTCTGTTGGGTGTAGGTGGAGCCAAACTGGTGGATGAGTTGGGGTTCAAGCCCGATGTATACCACCTCAATGAGGCGCATGCCATCTCTGCAGCTTTTTATCTCCTCAATAAAAACGGAGGAAACCTCGCTGAATTGAAAAAGCAACTGGTGTTCACCACCCATACGCCTGAAGAGGCAGGCAACGAAAAGCATGATATTTACCTCTGCAACAAGATGTCTTATTTCTGTGGGATGCCCCTTGAAAAGGTGAGGGAAATCACAGGATTGGAGGATGATCAATTCAACCACTCGTTGGTGGCTTTGCGCTTTGCCCGCCTTTCCAATGCCGTTTCTGAATTGCATGGTCATGTGAGCCGAAAAATGTGGAACAAGCATGAAGGGGTTTGTCCGATCATCCACATCACCAATTCTCAAAACTGGCGGTACTGGGCAGACAAGCAATTGTATTTTTCCATGGACGAGCAAAATGACGAGCGCTTCATTGACAGGAAAAGATACCTGAAGAAAAGGGCCTTTGATTTAGTTGCCGACCAGACAGGAAAACTGATGGACCCTGATGTTTTTACCATTGTTTGGGCCCGTCGTTTTGCGGGCTACAAGCGTGCAGACCTGCTTACCCGCGACAGGGAAAGATTTGAGGAATTGCTGAACAATTCAAAATATCCGGTGCAAATCATCTGGGCCGGAAAGCCTTATCCGGTGGATTATCCCGCCATTACAGAGTTCAATCACCTTGTTCATGTGAGCAAGGCCTATCATAACATGGCTGTTTGTACAGGCTATGAACTGGGCCTGAGCAAGCGCCTCAAGCAGGCTTCTGACGTTTGGCTCAACAATCCCCGCGTTCCGCGTGAAGCATCAGGCACAAGCGGCATGACGGCCGCTATGAATGGAGCTGTCAACGTATCCACCAATGACGGATGGATTGTGGAATTTGTCAACCATGGGAACAATGGTTTTGTAGTACCTCCCCAGGACTATGAAAATATGCATGTCCAAGACCAGGATCAATACGACCTTGATGAATTGTACAGGATCCTGAAAGAGGAGGTTTTGCCCTTGTACTATGAAGCGCCGCATACCTGGCGCCAGATTGTACAAAACGGCATGAAGGACGTTCGGATCAAGTTCGATTCCAACAGGATGGCAGCTGAGTATTACGACCTGCTCTATAACGGCTAGTACTTTATTATATTTGCAACATGATTCTCCCTATTGTAGCATACGGGCATCCTGTACTGCGTCAGCTCTGCACTGACATAACTCCTGAGTATCCTGAACTGAAAAAATTACTGGATGACATGTGGGAAACCATGTACAATGCCCATGGCATGGGCTTGGCGGCTCCACAGGTCAACAAGCCGATCCGCTTGTTTGTTTTCGATACCGAGCAGGTATACAACAACAGCGACGAAGAAGAGCGCAAGCAATTCGAGGGTGAAACAGGCAGAAAAGCCATCTTCATCAATGCCCATATTACTTCCTTGGATGGTAAGCCTTGGTCTTGCGATGAAGGCTGTCTGAGTTTGCCAGGCTTTAGAGAAGAAGTCAGCCGTGAAAGCACGGTCACCATCCAGTACAGTGACGAAAATTTCGTTCAAAAAACAGAAACATTCAAGGGCCTTAATGCACGTGTTATCCTGCATGAATACGACCATATTGACGGAAAACTTTTCATCGACAAGATTTCACTGATCAGGAGAAAATTGCTCAAGAAAAAACTGGACGATATCAGTGCAGGCAGGGTGAAATCAGGATATAAAATGATCCTTCCGAAAAAATAGTCCCGCAAGAGGCTTTAGTCTTCGCTTCTTTCAAGGTACTCCTGCAACAAGAGGCAGGCTGCAATCTCATCGATCATTCCTTTTTTCTGGCGGTCTTTTTTCTTCATGCCCATTTCTACCATCGCCCTTGATGCCATCTTGGAAGAATGGCTCTCATCAACAGTTTCAATCGGGATATCGGGGAAACTATTTTTCAATCGCCTGATGCAATGCTTGGCTCCTTCAGTGGAGTGGGTGGGCGTTCCATCCAATTGATAGGGTTCGCCAATCAGGATTCTTTCTACAGGTTCTTTGGCTACATAGGCCTTTAAAAATTCAAAAAGTTTTTGCGTGTCAACAGTCGTCAGACCAGTGGCAATAATCTTCATGGGATCGGTGACCGCTATCCCGGTTCTTTTGTTGCCATAATCCAATGCTAAGATTCTTGCCATGGGCTAGTTTAAAAAGATGAGGTCTGTGATCGTGAACAAGGCAAATGCCATGCTGGCAATCCCATTGGCTGTCATGAAGGCGATGTTCACCCTGCTCAGGTCATCCACCTTGACAATGTTTTGCTGGTAGATGAGTAGTCCTGAAAAAAGCGAAGCTCCGGTTGCAAAAATCCAATTCAATCCAAACAAATACCCACTGCTGAAGATGAGCAGGATGGTAGATGCATGCAACAAACGTGAAACCAATAAAGCATTTTTCCTGCCCAGCTTGGCAGGAATGGAAGACAGTCCTTCTGTGCTATCAAAAGCTTCATCTTGCAGTGAATAGATAATATCGAATCCACTGACCCAACCAATAACGGCAAGTGAAAGAAAAACAATTGACGGGTCTATGCTTTGAGTTACTGCAATGAAGGCTCCTGTTGGAGCCAGGGAAAGCCCAATGCCCAAAACAATATGGCAGAGGGCGGTAAACCTTTTGGTATAACTATACCCCAGGATCACCAGCAGGGCAACAGGGGAGAGCAGAAAACAAATGGAGTTGATCATATAGGCGGCCACCATGAACAGCAATGAATTGAGGATGGTGAAACGAAGAGCACTGGCCGGACTGATCAGCCCCTTTGGGATTTCACGGATGGCGGTGCGGGGATTCTTGGCATCAAACTCCCTGTCCAGGTACCTGTTAAAGGCCATGGCAGCGCTTCTCGCAAATACCATGCAAAGGATGACAAATACAAAAACGCTAAGATGGGATGAAAAATAATCAGCGACAATCTCCAAGCCTTTTTTGCCTGTTTCTTCTTTTTGCCCCAGAAAAAATATGCCCATGAAAAAGCCAACCAGCGCAAAGGGCATGGCAAAAATGGTATGGGAGAATTTGATGAGTGACAGGTATTTGTTGATTCTTTTCATGGCCATTGTTTACACTTCCCTCGAATTGTTACTTCAATTTATTTTTTCTGTTGCTTTGAACAGCTCCCACAAAACAATGCCCGCTGCCACACTGATGTTGAACGAATGCTTGCTGCCAAATTGTGGAATCTCTATGCATCCATCAGCTGCCGCAATCAGTTCTTCACTGACACCTTCTGCCTCGTTCCCAAATACAACGGCTATTTTTTCTCCTGATCGGTACCCGAAGGTTTCTAATGAGATGCTGTTGTGTGCTTGTTCCACTGCATAAACAGCGTAACCCTGTTCCTTCAAATGGGCTATGGCAGACAATCCATCTTCATGGCCTGTCCATGCTACGCTTTCTGTTGCCCCTAGTGCGGTCTTGTTGATGTCGCGGTGTGGGGGCCTTGGGGTATAACCGCAGAGGTGTATTTTTTCCACCCTGAAGGCATCTGCCGTTCTGAAAACGCTGCCCACATTGTGCATGCTCCTTACGTTCTCAAGGACCACGACGATGGGTGATTTCTGGGAAGCATGAAACTCCTCCGTGCTCAAGCGTTGCAATTCATCCATCCCCTTTTTTAGCATGAGACAAAGATAAGGCTCTCCTTTTTTTCATTTCAGAATAAAAGATACCTTTGTTGCCTTATGCAGGAAGCGTTTCAGCACATATTGGATTCACTCAGAAAATGGCAGCCCAACCATGACATTGTCTTGGAGTCACTCCGGCAGGCCGGCAGCAACAGGCAATACTTTCGTTTCAAACACGATGGCGAAAGCTATATTCTGACGTATAATCCCGCCAATGCTCCTGAGAACAATGCCTTTGTGGAGTTCACACAGCACTTTGCTGGCAAAGGAGTAAATGTGCCTTCCATCATCTACACAGATGATGCCATGCAGTTTTATGTGCAGTCCGACCTGGGGAATGTTTCCCTTTTTGACCACATCACCAAAGAAGGATTTTCTGAAAACGTGCTGAATCTTTTCAAAAAAACCTGTTCTTCACTCGCCAAACTTCAGATTGAAGGGGGAGACGATCTTGATTACAGCAATTGCATTGCAACAAGGTCTTTTGACAAGCAAGCCATCTATTCTGACCTGCTTTACTTCCTCTATTATTTTGTTCGGGCATTGGATCTTCCCTACGACAAAAACTTGTTGCTGAATGATTTTGACATGCTGAGCAGTTACCTCATGCAGGAAGAAAACCAGTACTTCATGCACAGGGATTGCCAGAGCCGCAATGTGATGGTGCGTGATGGCGAGGCTTATTTCATTGACTACCAGGGTGGAATGCAGGGAGCCCTGCAATATGACATCGCTTCATTGCTTTGGCAGGCGAGGGCGCAGATGCCATATGATTGGCGAGATGAATTGGTGGAGTATTATTTCGAGCAGGCCAATACCTGCCTCAACGGTAAATTGAACAAGAAGGAATTCCTCAACAATTACGAAGGATTCGTTTTGATAAGGATGCTCCAAACCCTTGGTGCGTATGGTTTTCGTGGATTGTTTGAGCGAAAGCCTCATTTCATTGCCAGCATTCCTTTTGCATTGAAGAACCTGAAATGGTTTCTTGAAAATAAAAACATTCCCATCAGGCTTCCAGCCTTGCAGAAAGTGTTAGAGGCCATTGTTGCAGATGATATCATGGCCAGGTTTGAGCCGGTTGTAGCCAGCGAAACTTCCAAGTTGACCGTGCACATCAACAGTTTCTCCTATAAAAAAGGCATTCCTGCTGATCAATTTGGCAATGGTGGCGGATACGTGTTTGATTGCAGGGGCATCCTCAATCCTGGAAGAATTGATGAGTACAAAACCCAGACGGGAAGAGACAAGCCCGTGCAGGAATTCCTGTTGCACAAAACCAATATGCCTACTTTCCTGCAACATGTTTTCGGGATGGTGGACATATCAGTAGAGGACTACTTGAAACGGGATTTTGAGGGATTGACCATCAGTTTCGGTTGCACTGGCGGACAGCACAGAAGCGTGTTTGCTGCAGACCGCCTTGCTACCCACCTCTATGAAAAATACAAGGTAAGGACTGTTGTCAGTCATGTTGAGCAAGAGGCCAAACAGTGGAAGAATGAGCCGTATTAGTGCCAACACATCCACCATCAACTGAATGAATATGCAGCCCATTAAAGCGATGCTCTTTGCAGCAGGTCTTGGAACAAGGTTGAAACCTTTTACAGAACACCATCCCAAGGCATTGGCTGTTGTCAATGGCAAAACCTTGCTTGAGCGAAACATTGCCTATCTCAACAGCTTTGGCATCAATGACATTGTTATCAATGTCCACCATTTTGCTGATCAGGTCATTGATTTTTTAAAACGATACGAGCATACAGATACCCATATCGCAGTTTCTCATGAGGTGGAGGGTCCTTATGAAACTGGCGGTGGGCTTGTATTTGCTGCTTCCCATTTCAGCGATGCTACAACGCCATTTGTGGTCATGAATGTAGACATGTTGACCAACCTTGATCTGAGGGGGATGATTGATTTTCACCTTAAGATCAATCCATTGGCAACGCTTGCCGTAACCAAACGGGAAAGTTCCAGGCAGTTTCTTTTTGATGATGAGATGCGATTGGTGGGATGGAGAAACAACCTTACCGGAGAGACCAAGTGGTCTGCTGGAGTTGTGGAAGATGTTCAGCTCCGTTCTTTTTCCGGGATCCATGTGATTGATCCTGCCATCTTTGCCCTCATGCCCTCTTTTGGAACCTTTTCCATTACAGATGTTTATTTGCAGCTGGCGGCCAATTCACTGGTTGTTGGGTATGACCACAGTGGTGATATCATCCTTGATGTGGGCAAACCAGCATCATTGGTTAAGGCAGCAGTTTTGTTTCAATAAAATGTATATTAGATTAATTTAAATGCCATGATAAAAAAAATACTGATTGCCTTTGCCCTAATTCTCTTGATCATTCAGTTCATTCGTCCTGAAAAGAATATTGCTGCTGCTCCATCTGAGGCCAATATCGCAACCCATTATGCCACTCCAGACAATGTAAAAAAGATCCTTGAGCGCTCTTGCTATGATTGTCATTCCAATACCACAAAATACCCTTGGTATGCTTCTATTCAGCCAGTTGGTTGGTGGTTGGCTGATCATGTCAAAGAGGGCAAGGCTGAAATAAATTTCGATGCTTTTATGACCTACAAGCCCAAGAAGGCCCGCCACAAAATGGAAGAGGTGAATGAAATGGTGAAAGAAGGTGAAATGCCTTTATCCAGCTATACCATTGTTCACCGTGATGCCAAACTTTCAGAGGAAGAAAAACTGATCCTGGCTGATTGGGCCGTGGCTACCATGAAGGCCATTGAGGTAGAGCACAAGCTGGAGCCAGAAGAGGAAAAAAAATGATTTTGGCCTTTGCATCTTGAAGGTCAGCTCCTTTCCTCCTTGTATTGATCAAGAAACGCTGAAATGGACTGCTCTGTATTCAGTCCTAACTTTTTTCTGAGCCGATACCTGCTGATCTCAACTCCTCTCACAGTGATGTTCATCAACTGTGCAATTTCTTTTGATGCCAGATTGAGTTGTAAATAAGCACAAACCTTAAGGTCTGTATTGGTCAGTTTAGGAAAATGAGACTTAAGGTTTTTAAGGAAATTATTGTTGATTTCATCAAAGTGAACAGCAAATTTTTCCCAACTCGCATTGTTCTTTTCTATGTCATTCAGCAGGTGAATTGTTTTTTTGATGTCGTGGTTTTCGTTGGTGTTTTTGTATAGTTTCTGTAACTCTTCTTTTACTTTGGATAGTGCATCACTTCTTTCAACCAGCTGCATGGAAGTGTCCACGAGCTCTTTGGTTTTCAACATGATTTCAGCCTCCAGTTTTTCATTTTTCAGGCGAATGATTTCCTTTTCATTTTGTTCAATTGCCAGCTGGTGTTCAATACTCATCTGGCGTTGTTTCTTTTCATAGATGGACTTCTGTCTCTGTAGTTTCTTCTTTTGCCAGGTACTGTATTTTCGTATTCCCAGGCCAATGATGATGAGATAAAAGAGGTAGGCCCAAATACTTTTGTACCAGGGTGCTTGAATGCTGAATCGGTAATTGATTTCATCAGATTCATTGCCCAGGTTGTCATGCGCTTTTACGTGAAAGACATAGTTGCCTGCGGGAAGATTGGTATAGTCTTTTTCAGTTTTGTTGCTCCAGTTGCTCCAATTCTTTTCATACCCCTCAAGCCTGTAGCTGTATTCGATATTTTTTTGGATGCCAAAGCCCGGAGAGCTGTATTCAAAATGGAAGGCATTGAAATTGCTGGTCAAACTGATGGCGGTATTGCTATTGCCTTCAGCAGTTGCACCATTGTTGAAATATCCGCCAAAAATAGTGCTGTCAGTTTTTCCAATGGCCCTTACGTTGCCCAGCATTATATTCATATTAATTTTGTTGGCTTTGTATTTTTCGTAATTGAGGTGGATCACTCCTTTTTCAGATCCAATGAAAATATTGGACTTGTCGAAAGCATAGATGTTCTCGAATCCGGAAAGAATTTGGCCTGTAATTTCAGAAAAGTAGATGGGCCTTGGGTTTGTGTTGCCCGCTGTAAAATCAATCATCCCAATTTTTTTACCGCTGCAGAACCATATATTGCCTTGTCCGTCTTCGTACATGTAGCGGATTTCCGTGTTTCCTATGATGGGTTGCAGAAAATTTGAGGGTATGAAGCGGTCATTGGGTGCATCAAATTCATAGGCGCCTGCATTGGTTCCGAAAATCACCCTGTTCTTTATTTTGAACACATGATTGTCCAGTTTAGAGGGCAATCCATCTTTTTCTGTATAAAGCCTGGTGCTGTATTTTTTACCATTACTGCTGATGTTGATCTTATAAATTCCCCTGTAGGGATGTGAGGCCCAGATATTTCCCTCACTGTCTGCTGTGAGGAATCGCAAGGATTCATACAAACCCTCTAAATTGCCCTTATCACTGAACTGACCACTGCTGAATAACAACATTTTCAATCCAGAATAGGTACCTGTCAGGATGTTTTGCGCCGGAGGCACAGGACTTGTGGGGAGAAAGGTCCATCCTGCATCCCTGCTGATCAATCTTGCCTTGTTGCCTATAATATCAAAGCAGCCATTGTTGTGTCCCATCAGCAGGTGTTGGTTCACCTCTTCTAGGTGCCATACCTGTCCGGAACTGTTGCCCACCAGGCTAAAGTTTGACCTGAGAAAGCTCAGGTCCTTGTTCTGGGGTGAAAGCTCGGCTGCGTAACATCCATCTGAAGAGCCAATAAAAAGCTTGTTGTTGAAAATTTTGGTGGAGAAGCCAGCGGCTTCATTTTCTTTGTTGGGCGTGATGTATTTTATGGCTGAGTTGTATGCAATGAAGCTGATCCCATTGTTCAGCCCCGCCCAGAGGTTTTTGTCTTTATCAAGGAATACACTGATGACATTGTTGTTCTGAAGGCCTTCTTTTCTTGATATTTTTTGCACGAATTCCCCGTCATTTTTCAAGACAAGACAACCCTCTGCAGTAGTTGCAGCAACAAACTCGCCCTTGTTCATCTCGGTAACTTTAAACAAATTGATGTCTGAAGAGGGCAGTTTAAAACCATTGTTGTTGAAAAGGGAATCCCTCCTGAGTATCAGGGATTTTCTGTCATAGGTCAGGATCAGGCTGCTTTCTTTACCGGTTTGAATCATCCCTGAGATTATGGAGCCGGAGAGCAGTTGATTGTTGATGGCTGGTCGCCAGGTATTGTTCTTGTATGCATATAGCCCGTTCTTTTGGTCCTGGGCATACAGAATGTTCCCCACTTTTTTCATGAACTGCCATCCACTGATAGGTGGGTGAAGCGATATGGTCTTGTTTCTCAGTTCCATGATCATTCTGTCAGATGCCCTAAAAAAGACTGACTCGCCAATGATTTCTATGTCCCAGATATCAGCAAATGATCTTTCTTTGGTTGGAATTAAAGGGGTGAGTGAGTTGTATTTCAGGAAGCCGCGCTCGTTGGGGTCGAAATAGCCCATTTCCCCCTGCCCTCCGGCATAGATGATTCCTTTTTCATCAATGGCAATGGAGCGCATGATGGTCTTGTTCGGCAGTGGGTGAAGTTCCCAAAAAGTTCCGTCATAGGTGAGCAGCCCTTCATTGTTGGCAAAATACATCCTTCCTTTGCTGTCCTGATCAATATCCCAGGTTTGGGTGCCTGCCTTGAAATCGTTCTTGTTGAAATTGATGATTTGAGGAACTCCAATGGTGTTTTGCCCGTTTGTAGAAACTGTATCTAGCAAAAGAAGTAATACAATCGGTAGAATTCTCATTTTATTCATTGAAAGCGTTCAGTTGTGGTTTTGTTTAACTCTTTTATCCTCAGTTTAAACAGGTATATTAAACAAACCATTTGGCTAAATTGTTTTGATGTATCGTTGATGTATTTTTTATTTATTGAAAATCAAGGGTATATAAATAGTTGATGTAGTCGTGTAGTACTACAAAATTACTTGATGCTTCAACTAATTATAACTTTATCCTCCCTTTAACGAAGGGTTCATCACTAAATTAAATAAAACTTGCGTATGAAAAAGGCTCTGAAGAAGTT
>CANHSD010000043.1 GCA_947463105.1 Chitinophagaceae bacterium | reverse complement strand
TGCATTACGCATGCCTCGGTGGTGGAATTGGTAGACACGCAGGACTTAAAATCCTGTTCGCCGAAAAAGCGAGTGCGGGTTCGATTCCCGCCCGAGGCACTTTAATGAATTACCCGTACTGAATTTCTTATTGGGTGATTTGTTTTTTCCCCAATACAATTTCAGCAGCAACCGCAAAGACCACCACTGCAATGGCCCCAATGGCATTGAGCCATAACCATCCGATGTCGGTAAATGCATACATGGCAATCACAACAATCTCGCCCAGGATGGCCGCATAAAAAACAGCATTCCCCTGTACTTTTTTAAGGTAAAACGCAACAAGGAAAATACCCAGCATCACGCCATAAAACCAAGATCCCAGGATATTTACCGCTTCAATCAGGCTACCAAGATTGGTGGCAAACTGGGCAAAAATGATGCAGAACATTCCCCAAAAAAGGGTATACATGCGAGACAACTTAAACGCTTCTGCTTCGGAAGGATTTGCATTGATGTATTGTTTGTGAAAATCAATCAAAGTTGATGCAGAAAGTGAATTGAGCGCTGCAGAAATACTGCCCCATGCAGCAAGAAAAATTACTGCAATCAGGAGCCCTATCAATCCTTTGGGCATATGGTCCATCACAAACCGGATGAACACATAGTTGGTATCGGCATTCTCTACAAGAATGCCGGATTCTTTTACCATTTTCTTGACCTTAAGGCGAAGGACTGATTCTTTTTGTTGAATATCGTGCAGGGCAGGTGAATAAACAACCTGGCCATCTCCCTTCATGGTTGTCAATAAAGCCTGCTTCTGTAATGAAATGACCTTGTGCTCCTGTTCAAGGGCAACCACCTGATCATGATAAGCAGTTGTTTTCAGCTTGTCTATGGCCAGTTGATTAAAAAATAGCGGAGAAGCATTGAACATATAATAGACAAAAACCAGGACACCGATGAAGAGGATAAAAAACTGCATTGGGATTTTTACAATCCCATTCATGATCAGGGCAATGCGGCTTTGCTTGATGGAACTACCAGACAAGTACCTGCCCACCTGGCTTTGGTCGGTACCAAAATAGGAAAGGGACAAGAAGAAACCCCCAATCACCCCGCTGATGATGTTGAACCGATCAGACCAATCAAATCCCTTATCGGTCATGCCAGTGGTGATTACATTCATTTTACCAAGGTCTTGTCCAATGGAAATGACTTCACCCAATCCTATCCCCTCGGGCATCATATCTATCAGCAAATAGGCTGCAAGAAAAAGCCCTGAAAAAATGATGACCAGCTGCAGTTGCTGCGTATAGGCGACTGCTCGGGCTCCACCACTGATGCTGTAGAGGATTACAATTCCCCCCATCAAAACATTGGTAACATAGATGTTCCAACCCAGTACGGATGATAAGATGATGGCAGGTGCATAGATGCTGATGCCGGTAGACAATGCCCTGGACAACAGAAAAAGAAAAGCAGTGAAAGAACGGGTCTTTTTATCGAACCGTTTTTCAAGAAATTCATAAGCTGTGTATACATTGAGCTTGTGAAAGATGGGAACAAAGGTGATGCACAAGACAAGCATCGCCAGGGGCAAACCAAAATAATATTGCACGAACCGCATGCCGTCTGCATAGGCCTGGCCAGGGCCAGATAAAAAAGTAACTGCACTTGCCTGGGTACCAATGACGCTGAGCATCACCATGTACCAGCGCAATTGCTTGCTGCTTCTAAAATAGCCATCAATGTCTTTGGTGGTTCTGCCCTTGTAAACACCATAGAGTACCACCAAAACAATGGTAAGCAGCAGTACTGACCAGTCTAAAGCACTCATCTTTTATCCCTTTTATAGATGATGGCAGCTACCAGGATTCCGATCAACAATCCCAATGCAATTTTTTTCCTGACCAAAGCAATCAACAGGCCGAGCCCCAAACCAACCACCATGGCAAAAACAGGAGATCTTCTTTTGTTATTTTGAGCCATTTATTTTTTTATTCGGATTGGAAATGATGTTGGCAAACAAACGGAATGCGCCAGGAACACCTGCAGGAAGCTCCCTGAAAAACACAAGGCCAGTATAAATGAACCTGCCCTTGCCTTCATTTCTAACGATCAGGCTTCCATTGAGGTCGGCCTCACCCTTGTCATGCATGGAAAGTACTGCTTTGTAATCTGCTGAGAAATTTTCTGCGTAATATATCCCACGCTCTTGTATCCATCCTGAAAAATCATTTTTGGTGATTTTGTTGGGAAAATTGAGCAATGGATCATTTTCATCCATAAAAACAACATCAGCATCCTCTTCTGTTGTCCGCCCTCTGGAAATGGTAAACGGCCTGGGGCCAATCATTGTTTTTTGCATAGGGCCGGCAAAACTATTGGTATTGTACTGCACCACGAGGTTGCCCCCATTGGACACATAGTCCATCAGTATGGCATGTTTTTCAGCCATCCATTCGTTCACATTGTAGGCCCTAACACCCACCACCACTGCATCAAACTGGTTCAGTTTGCCTTGATTGATGTCATTTCTTCCCAACTCTGTTACATCAAATCCCATCATCCTGATCATGTCGGGCAGCTTGTCTCCGGCTCCGGTGATATAGCCAATGCGCTTGCCAGTGGTCTTCAAATCCTTGGGCAGGTCAAATTTGACAATGCTGCTGAAATACGTAAGCGTTGGGATATGCTCGTAAGCGATTGTTTCCATTTTTTTATCCGCTGTTGGAGAGGCTGGGAGCACATATACAGGGTGAAAGAATTCTCCCTTAGCAGGATCTACCACCCGGTAACGCACGGGTATGTCAAAGAGAATGGTTTCTCCCATGATATTCAAAATGGCATTGACCGTGAAAGCGGGCTTGTTTTCAGGCATGCCAATCAGCTTCTGGTCATCCACATTAAAATAGCCTGCTTCCATGGCCTGTTCTAGCCAATAGGGCTGTGATAGTTTTTTTGTTGTGGATACTGGAACATAAAAACTGTTTGTCCAATTGACATTTTTCTTCAACCCCATTCCCTGTCCAGCCTTTGTATTTTCAAAACTGATTTCACCAATATTGACATCCGCACCAGCACGGTTGTTGAGCAAAACATTCACCCTGATGGAATCACCTTGTTTGACCAATGACCGGTCTGCCAATGCTTCCAGGTGCAATCCGGTTGTCAACTGGATGAGCCTGTCTACCTCACTTAATTTAATCCTTTTCCAATGGACATCGCCAATGGCCTGGATGGCTTTTCTGATGGCGATCAATTGGGGCAAGGAAGCTGAAGGGTCATTCACGGAATAGGTTTCCACCAATTTATTGACCAGTGCATTGACAACAAATCCACCTTCTACCCTAGCCCAGCTGCAGTCTACACCATCCATGGGATCTTTCTCTGCTTTTTCGCCAAGCGTATGGATAAAATATTCTGTTGCGGATCCTCTTGTAGACGCTGAACCAAATCCCTGGCTGCGGTGCTGGCTTCTGCCTTCGGCAGCTATTTCACCAATGCTTTTGCCCAACAATGGGATATAGCTTCCTGCATCAATCTTGAGTTGGTTATCAGCCGTTGTATTGGTTGAACCAAAACTAAAGGTATTCCACATGATACGCTTGGCCTTCCATGGACCAACACCAAATTTGAATTGCTCAGGAAACATCTTTGGATCAGCGGCAGCGACAAAGGCTTCCCTGGCGATCACGGCAGACCCGGAGTGGTGTCCATGCCCCGCCCTGCTGTCTTCTGGAAACCTGGTAATAATGACATCTGGTTTAAAATTACGGATCACCCACACTGCATCTGACAATACTTTTTGCTTGTCCCAGATGGCCAAGGCTTCTTCGGTTCTTTTTGAGAATCCAAAATCATAGGCACGGGTGAAAAACTGTTCTGCTCCATCCACCCTTCTGGCAGCAAGCAGTTCCTGGGTTCTGATCATCCCTAATTCAATGCCTTGTTCATCCCCTATCAGGTTCTGTCCGCCATCGCCTCGGGTCATGGCGAGATAGGCCGTTTTGTAGTTCCTATCCCTGGCCATGTATGCCAGCAACCGGGTATTCTCATCGTCGGGATGGGCGGCGATATACATGACCGTTCCCAGCACATTCAACCGCTTCATGGCATGCAGGATTTCACTGCTGCTCAAAGCTGGCTGCTTTTGTGCAATAGTGCCAGCAAAAACAGTAAAAATGAAAACAACAATCAACAACAAACGGAGTATCAAAAAAGAGCGAATGGGAAATATTTTCATTGAAATAAAAGCTTGATTAAGTAAATAAAAATAATCAAATAGGACTTAAGAACTAGTGCAGATACCATATTCTTTTAAAATGATTTCTATCTTTATGGAATGAAAAAGATTTCCACCCGTTTGCACGCTGCCCATCTGTTGATGGCGTTGACATTGGTTTTGTTGTCTTGCATGGCTACAGCACAGATCAATCCCTATCAATACACCATCAACAAAATGGCCAATGGCAGCAAGGGCGCAGTTTCATCAGCTCACCCGCTGGCCAGCCAGGTGGGTCTGGAAATCCTCAAAAATGGTGGAAATGCATTTGATGCTGCGATTGCCACACAATTGGCCTTGGCAGTAGTGTATCCTGGCGCAGGAAATATCGGCGGAGGAGGATTCCTCGTTGCTTATACAAACAAAGGGAAAGCCATTTCCATTGATTACAGGGAAAAGGCACCCGGAAGCGCTTCGCGCGATATGTACCTCGACAAGGATGGCAATCCTATGCTGAACCTCAGCCAGAACGGCCATCTTGCCAGTGGAGTCCCTGGAACAGTTGCCGGGCTTTTTGCATCACATCAATATGGTAAACTTGGCTTTGCTGCCCTGATCCAACCAGCCATAGAATTGGCTGAAAAAGGATTTGTAATTACTGCCGCTGAAGCCAGGTCATTGAATGGCAGCAAATCAGCATTTGAAAAATACAATACTGTTCGTCCTGCATTTGTAAAAGAGCATGCCTGGAAAGCAGGTGATACATTGGTTCAGAAAGACCTGGCTGCAACCCTTTCAAGGATTCGCGACAATGGCAAAAAAGGTTTTTATGAAGGCGAGACCGCAAGATTGATTACAGCTGAAATGAAAAGAGGTGGAGGAAAAATCAGTTTGGAAGACCTGAAAAATTATACCGCAGCAGAAAGGGATCCCATTATTTTTGACTACAAGGGCCATACCGTGATTGGCATGCCCATGCCCAGCAGTGGCGGTTTGCTCATGCAGCAAATGATGAAAATGATTGAAGACCGGGACATCGCATCGATGGGATTTCACTCTCCGGCTGCCGTGCAACTGATGATTGAAGTGGAAAGGCGGGCATATGCAGACAGGGCAGAATTCATGGGCGATAAGGACTTTGTAAAAGTTCCTATAAAGACACTTTCAAGTGATACTTACCTGAAAGAAAGGATGAAGGACTTCATTCCCGGCAAGGCAACCCCCAGTGATATGGTAAAGCCAGGCAAGGTTAATCCTGAGAGCGATGAAACAACCCATTTGTCTGTGGCAGACCAATATGGCAATGTGGTCAGTGTAACAACAACCCTCAATGGTGGATACGGATCAAAGACCGTTGTTGGCGGTGCAGGTTTCTTGCTGAACAATGAAATGGATGATTTCAGTGTAAAGCCAGGTGTGCCGAACATGTTTGGTGCAGTTGGCAAAGAAGCCAATGCCATTGCACCAGGAAAAAGGATGCTCAGTTCCATGACCCCAACTGTTGTGCTCAAGGACAAGAAACCTTGGCTGGTGGTGGGCACTCCGGGAGGCACTACCATCCCCACTTCTGTTTTTCAAACCCTGGTGAACATCATTGACTTCAAGCAGTCCAGTCTTGATGCAGTAAACAATCCAAAGTTTCATCACCAGTGGCTTCCAGACCAGGTGATGGTTGAAAATAATTTCCCCAAAAACCTGCAAAATTCATTGGAAAAAATGGGGTACTTGTTTACCAACCGCGGCCAAATTGGAAGGACGGAGGTAATCAAAATGGAATGGAACGGAAAGAAGTTAAAGTCGATTGAAGCGGTAGCAGACAAAAGGGGAGATGATCACGCAGCTGCTTATTGATATTTTTCAGATTCATTAACGGTTAATTCCTTGGGCATACGCCATTCTCTTGTGGGGATTGGTTAACTTTACCACAAACTCCTCCTCTGAGAAAAGCATTTAAAATAGTCTCCTTTGTTCTGTTCGGAATCATTGGCTTGGTGCTGATTCTCTGGCTGCTTATCCAAACCCCCTATGTCCAAAACAGGCTTGTTGATAATGTTTTAAAGACGATCAGCAAAAACCTGAAGACAAGCATCAGCATTGGTTCCGTCAACTTTACCCTTTTCAACAAATTTTCCATCAACGATGTACTGGTGAGGGACCGTTCAAAAGACACCCTCTTGCATGCTGGCCATATAAGGCTTAACATCAGCGACTGGTTTTTCCTGAAAAAAGATATTGCCATCAGTTATGCCGGGCTGGAAGATGTATACATCAATACCTACCGCAAAGACAGCACCTGGAATTACCAGTTCATCCTGGATGAACTTTCTTCAGGAAAGCCCAGCAATGGAAAGCCCACTGACCTGAAACTGAACATCACTGCATTGGATTTAAAAAAGATCAGGTACAAAGCAAAGGACCAGTGGCGTGGCGAAGACCAGGAATTGACCATTGCCAAGCTTTCCCTTTCAGCACCGATCATTGACCTGAAGAACAAAAAAATTCAGGTCAACCTATTGACCGTCAACCAACCATATTTCGCACTGCACCAATATACCGGCAAGAGACCCAGGTCTCTGATTCCCAAAACAGAAAAAAGGATCAACGGAAAATTGTACTGGAATCCTGGCCAGTGGAACATCAGCGCAAAGTCCATCAGCCTGCAATCAGGAAATTTCAAAAGCGATCTTGAAACCAACAGAAAAGCCTACGACTATTTTGATGGTGCCCACATGTTTTTTTCAGACATCACGGCGCGCATCAAGAACCTGCAGCTGAACAACGATTCTTTGTCTGGACAGCTTTCGCTGAAGACAAAAGAACGCAGTGGATTCGAAGTCAGGTCTTTACTTGCCAACGTAAAGATGGACCCCACCATCATGGCCTTCACCAACCTCTCCATCGAAACACCTTACAGCAAAATAGGCAACGCCTTTTCCATGGGCTATGATTATTTCACTGATGACATGGCCGACTTCATCAACAAGGTCAGGATGGAGGGCAACATCACCAACAGCACCCTTAACCTAAAGGATATTGCCTTTTTTGCCCCTGCCCTCAAGGTTGAAAATATCGTCATTGGCTTGAATGGAAAAGTGAAGGGGCCCGTAAAAGACATGGTTGCAAAAGAAATGAGGATTGAATATGGTAACCTCACTGCCCTATCGGGTGAACTGCAGATTGAAGGACTTCCGGATGTTGCAACGACCAGTTATCGGCTGACCAATGCTACAGCCATCAGTGCTGCCAAGGACCTGTACACCCTGCTGCCAAGCCTTAAAAAATCATTGGGCATTGATCTTGTACCGATGGGTGCGATCAGCTTCAAGGGTGATGTAATCGCAAAGGGAGAGAACATGGACATCAAGGGTTTGCTGAATACTGCCTTGGGCAGTATAAACACCATTACAAACCTGAAGCAGATAGGCACCAATGCATTGAATTATAGCAGTACCGGAACGATCAATGGATTGGAAGCTGGGAAACTTTTGAACATAAAACAGCTTGGGAATATTGCAGGAAAATACAGTGTTTCCGGGAATGCCAAGGCTGGCATCAATTTTAATGCGAACCTCAGCAACCTGGCTTTCAACCAGTACAATTATTCAGACATCAAAGCAAAAGGTAGTTACGTGAATGATATCCTTGAAACTGCTTTGGATGTTGATGATAAAAACCTGGTTGCCGCACTGTCTGCACGGATCAACCTCGGTGGCAAAATGCCGAGAACAGTTGTGGATGCCCACATTCATCTCTCTGACCTGAAAGCCCTCAACCTTACCAGCATGCCGCTGACTTTTTCAGGTAAAACACAGATGGAACTTACTGGCAACAACCCTGACAACATCAATGGTATTGCCCGTTTTACAAACCTGAGTGTATTCAGGGGGAATCAGGCCTTTGTATTTGATAGCCTCACTTTCAAGGCTGAGCAGGTAGAGGATTACCGATCGCTGACCTTGCTGGGGAAAGATATTGACGCCAAGATGCAGGGGCAGTTTGAATTTGCAGAACTTCCAGCCACATTCAACCAATATTTCAGCAGTTACTATCCCCTCTATTTCAAAAAATCTGCCCCTCCCAAAAAAGACCAGGACCTTGTTTTCAGCTTCGAGCTCAAAAACGCTACATCTATTTTACAAGTTCTCGATATTGGTGTGAGCGGCTTGAACTACAGCAATATTGAAGGTGACATCGACACCAAGAACAAACATTTCAGTCTTACAGCAACCATCCCCAAACTTGTCTATAAAAACCTATCGGTGTATGACTTTGAAATGAACGCTGCTGGCGGAGCAGACAGCCTGGTGATTGTGTCCAAAACAAGTTCAGTGGTTTTCAATGACAGCCTGTTCTTTCCCAACAATGAAATCCGCATCAAGTCTTCCAAGGATGTTTCTGTAGTTGACATCAATACTTTTTCTGAGTCATCCCAATATGGGGCAAAACTTTCCGCTTCCGTCAACAACCTGATCGATGGCATCCTGGTTCATTTCAATCCATCTTCACTCGTGTTCAACGAAAAAACATGGAACATTGAGAAGGACAGTGAGGTCTTGATCAGCAAGGCTAAATTTGACGCCAGCAATTTCAGGCTAACCAATGGTGAACAATCGATCGGATTGATCACGCTCCCACCTGCAGCTGACAGGGAGCAGACCATCATCCTCACCCTAGACAAGGTAAACTTAGGCGATCTTCTGCCCTTTGTGCTGAAAGAGCCGAGGATACAGGGCATCACCTCCGGGGACTTGACCATTGAAGACCCATTCAACAACCTTAAACTCTACCTCAATGCACAGACCGATAAAACAAGGTTTGAGAATGACTCTATCGGCCTGACATCTATCACGGCATTCTGGGACAGCCGGGAGAAGCTGGCCAGCTATTTCCTTGAATCAGAAAACCCCAACTATCAATTTGGTGTCAAAGGGAAACTTGATCTGAAAGACAGCAGCCAACAAAAGATTGAAACAGATATTGACGTTGTGAATGTCAAACTATCCTTGCTCCAACCCTATCTTGGCATAGTGTTCAGCCAGATGGATGGTTTTGGGAATGGCAAGCTGCGCATCTCGGGAAACCTTAAGGAACCTGATTTTACAGGTGCCGTAAAAGTATCCAATGCCAAGGTTACGGTGGCCTATACCCAATGCACCTATACCCTTGCCGATCCAGTGATAGAATTTTCTCCCGGAAAAATTAACCTGGGCACGATCCAACTCAAAGATGCCAATGGCAATCTGGCCACGGTAAAAGGAGGTATAGGTCATCACTTCTTCAGGGATTTCAGTTACAACATCAGTGCTTCATCCAAAAAAATATTGGTGCTCAATACGAGCAGAACAGACAACAACCTTTTCTATGGCAGGGCCATTGCAAAATTTAATTTCAGCATAACCGGACCTGAAAATCAAATAAAAATGTATGTCAGCGGTGCGCCCGTTGACAGTTCAAGCATCGATATCCTTACCTCAACCAGCAGCAAACAGGCCGCAGACGTAGACTATATTGTATGGAAATCTTACGGAGATGAGATGAAGGCCAAGGCTTCAGAATACATCTCCAACCTGATCATCGACCTGGATTTGACGGCTTCTCCTTTGTTGAAAATGAATGTTGTGCTGGATGAACTGACAGGAGATGTAATTTCAGGTCAAGGCAATGGTAATTTAAAGATCCATACGGGCACCAAAGAAAACCTGTCAATGATCGGCCGCTTCAACATAGAAAGCGGAAGCTATAATTTTAATTTTCAGGATGTTTTCAAGAAACCCTTCAAGTTGTTGGGTGGTGGCAGGAGCTATATCAGCTGGACAGGTGACCCCTTGAATGCCGAAATCAATATTGATGCACTGTACCTGGCCGAAAAAGTAAGGATGAGTACCTTGTTCACAGACCCCAGCAGTTCAACTGTATCAGGTGTCAGCGCTGATGTACTCAGGGAAATCAGTGATGTGGAAGTCCGTTGTAACCTCTCTGGAACCTTGTCCAGCCCCAACCCTACCTTTCAAATTGCCATCCCTCAAAACAGCACAGTCAGGAACAATGCCACCATTGACAGCAAACTGAAAAACATCAACCGCGACCCACTGGAAGTGAGCAAACAATCAACTTACCTGATCGTTTTCAAGAGCTTTGCTCCGCAGGCGGCTGTTGTTTCGAACAACCTTAACAGCGAACTGCTCAACACCACCATTTCCGGTGTCATCAACGGAATTCTTGCCAGCAGTGTACAAAACTTTTTTTCTAAGGTCCTGGGTTCTACTGTTGATGTCAATTTCAATTATTCAAGGACAATGACAGGCATCACGGGCTCAACTGGAAATACTGGAAGCGGACAGAATAATTTCAGGGAAAATGTGAGCCTGCAGTTTATCAAATCTATGTTGGACGACAAGCTCATCATCACCTTTGGCAGTGATTTTAATTTTGCTGCTGCTGGGGGAAGCAATTTTACCAATAGTTCACAATCGTTTCTTTTTCTTCCTGACGTAAACGTTGAATACAAGATTACGCCGGATGGAAAATTCAGGACTTCCTTCTTTTATAGAAGTAGTTTTGACATGCTATCTACTTCAGGAAAACGGGATCGCACTGGTGGAAATGTATCGTTCAGGACAGAGTTTGATCGGTTTTTTGAACGCAAAAAACGGGTCAAAGGTTCTTTTTTACCAGAATAATTTACATAAATTTCGTTGTTGAAGCTGGCAAATGGGTACTTAATGCACAATTCTGAACCAAAATGCTTAATATTTGTTAACATATTTTTATGGTTTTCAGGGTTAAAATCGTAAAATTTGCATTCGAATTAAAAAACAGTTTATGAGAAGACATTTTTTCAGCTTAGTTCTCACGCTTTTCGTTTCCATGGGGGCCTGGGCGCAGGTAACCACCAGTAGCATCAATGGTATTATCAAAGATGCTTCAGGCAAGGCATTGGAAGGTGCTACCGTTACTGCGGTACACACCCCTTCAGGAACAACCTACAACACTGTTGCCAAAAAAGAGGGTGTATTCACCCTACCCAATCTCAGGATCGGTGGACCGTACATGGTTAAAGTTAATTTTGTAGGATTTGGCACACTCACAGTTGAGAGCATCAACCTGCTTCTTGGTGAGCCATTTTTTATCAATGCAGTGCTTGGGGTAGCTGAAACCACCTTGAGTGAAGTAACTGTTACGGGAAAGAAAAGTAAGTTGTCAACTGACAAGACCGGCGCCTCCACCAATGTAGGTGTTCGTCAACTCCAAACACTTCCCACCATCTCAAGAAGTATTACTGACTTTACCCGTTTGACTCCACAAGCAAACGGAAGCAGCTTTGCAGGAAGAGATGCACGCTACAATAACATCCAGGTTGACGGTGCCAACCTCAACAACAACTTTGGACTTAGTTCAGACCCCCTTCCCGGAGGCGGCAATCAACCCATCTCCCTTGACGCTTTTGAAGAAATCTCTGTTAATATTGCCCCCTTCGATGTAAGGCAGGCAGGTTTCACCGGAGCTGGTATCAATGCTGTAACCAAGAGTGGAACCAACACCTTCAAGGGTTCTGTATACCGCTACAACAGAAACCAGGATTACAATGGTACCAAGGTAGGTGACACAAAGCTTCCGCCTGCTGCACTATCAGAGAGCCAGAGTTTTGGCTTCACGTTGGGTGGGCCCATCATCAAAAACAAGCTTTTCTTTTTTGCCAGCGCAGAGCAAGAAACACGTGAATTCCCCGGTATCCCTTTCAAGCCCAAGGGCGGAACCGGTGCCGGTAACGAATCCAGCACCCCTGTCGATTCTTTGAAGAAGTTTTCTGACTTCCTCAAAACAAAATATGGCTATGAGACAGGAGCCTACGACAATTTCCAGAACTTCATGTCTGAGAACTTAAAAATCCTTGCTAAAATTGACTGGAACATCAGCAAAATCCACAAATTGACTGTGAAGTACAATGAAATGGTGAGTGAGAATGACCAGCAGTTGAACGGAAGTTCAGTACCCAATGGAGGTGGATTTGTTGTTAGTGGTAGAGCGGGCACACAGGCGCGTCTTCCACAAAACAGGTTCGGACTATTGTCCATGTCTTTCCAAAATTCTAATTTCCGGTTCAAGGATATTGTTAGGTCCGGAACATTTGAACTGAACTCCAATTTTGGGGGTAAGTTCTCCAACCAGTTCCTTGCAACGCTCACCAAAATCCAGGCTACACGTTCTTCAGGAAGCCAGTTATTCCCTTTCATTGACATCTTCAATGGTACAGGAAACAACTATATGAGTGCTGGTTACGAACCTTATTCCTACAACAACGATGTAATCAATGATGTCTACAGTGTCATCAACAACTCCACCTGGTATAGGGGTAAGCATACCATCACAGCAGGTGGTTCTTATGAGTACCAGCGTGTGGGTAACATGTTTATGCCTGGTTCTCAGAGCTATTACATCTTCAATTCACTGAATGATTTTGTCACCAACCAGGCTCCTGTTTACTATGCCTATACCTATTCATTGGTTCCTGGTCAGAAATCCATCTATTCGGCTGAATTAAAAATTGGTCAATTGGGTGTTTACGCACAGGATGATATCGCTGTAAACGATAACCTGAAGTTGACTGTGGGTGTCAGGGGTGATGTACCCATTTACCATAGCCAGCCACTGGAAAACCCAAAGATTACTGAACTGAAGTTCCCTGATCAAAATGGTAACCTTGTAAGCTATAATACCGGATCTTTCCCCAAAAGCAAGATGCTCCTTTCACCCCGTATCGGTTTCCGCTGGGATGTGAATGGTGATAAAGACCTCATCATTCGTGGTGGTTCGGGTGTTTTCACCGGAAAGATACCTTTTGTTTGGCTTACCAATATTCCTACCAACACTGGTATGTACCAGTTCGGTTCCAATGTAACAAATGGTACACCAGCAGGAGCAACAGCACTTCAGACCTACAAATTTGATCCTAATCCTGATGCATATGCAAGCAGGTTCCCATCCACGGCAGGCACTTCAGTACCTGCCAACATTGTGGTAACGGATCCTAACTTCAAGTTTCCACAAATCTTCAGAACAAACCTTGCATTTGACAAACGCCTTGGAGACGGATGGACATGGGGTATGGAAGCCATCTTTACCAAAGACCTCAATGCAATTGCGATGCGTAACCTGAACGAAAAGCCAACAAATGGACAATTGTCAGGCGCAGACAACCGCCCACGTTTCAACGCCAATACCAATGCTGAGAGAAGGTTGTACCCAAGCCTTACTTCTGCCATTGCACTTGAAAACACCAACAAGGGTGGTGGATTTTCTTTCACAACACAGCTTTCCAAGTCATTTAAAAATGGCTTCTACGGATCATTGGCATACACCTACACCAATTACCTTGATGTAACGTCTAACCCTGGTTCTCAGGCCAGTTCTGTATGGAATAGTAATCCAACAACCGGAACACAAAATGCCCTTCAGCTCTACAGTGCTGCAGGTGTATTGCCCAACAGGATCATCGGTACATTTTCTTACCGCAAAGAATACCTGAAGCACCTGGCAACAACCATTTCCTTCTTTTATGAGGGAGCGAGCCTTGGCAGGTTCTCCTACGTAGTGAATGGTGACGTAAACTTCGATGGTAACAATACCACCGACCTGATGTACGTTCCAAAGGATGCATCACAAATCATCTTTGTTAATCAGGCTGCAGGATCTGGTATTACAGCTGCAACAGCACAACAGCAGTCTGATGCATTCTTCAAGTTTATTGAGAACAGCCCCTACCTCACTAAGATAAAGGGTCAGTACGCAGGTAGGAATGAAGCAACCCTGCCTTGGTATGACAGGGTGGATTTCAAAATCCTCCAGGATGTATTCGCCAACATAGGCAAAAACAAAAACACCATCCAGGTAAGTCTTGACATCCTCAATTTCACCAATTTCCTGAACAGCAAATGGGGTGTAGTAAAATCTACTACCGTAAGGAACCCATTGTTTTTCGATTCACTGGATCCCGTTTCAGGAGCACCTAGGTATCGTTTGACACAACTCGGTGGCCAATTGGTAACACAACCATTACAGGTAGTGAACTCATTTGCCAGCACATGGGGTATGCAATTTGGTATCAGGTATATTTTCTAATAGAACGAATCAATCCTCATAAAATAACCCCGGAAATTCCGGGGTTATTTTTTTATACATGAAATCAAGAAGAAGATAATATGAGAATCCTTGTTCCAAAAAGAATTTGGAACTGGAATCTTGGGTTACAATTTCAGCTGTTCTATATGACTGACAAAATCGTCTATTCCCATTGCGTCATCCACCAAAAACTTCCCTATTCTGTCGCGCCTTAGGGCAGACAGATAGGCACCACAACCCAGGGCATTTCCAAAATCAAAGGCAAGGCTTCTGATGTAGGTACCGGTAGTACAAACGACCCTGAAATCCACCCTAGGCAGTTCTATGTTGGTAATTTCAAAGACCGAAATCGTGATTTTTCTGGGCTCCATTTTAACCTCCTTCCCTTTTCGGGCCAAAACATAGGCGGGTGTACCTCCTTTTTTGATGGCAGAATGGGCAGGGGGAATTTGCATGATTTCTCCTGTAAATGCGGCAGTCGCATTTTTGATCATGTCTTCAGTGAGGTGATCGGTAGCCGATTGAAAAACTGGTTCCGATTCCAGGTCGTAGGTTGGCGTTGTAGATCCGAGGGTAAAACTGCCTGAGTATTCTTTCTCAGCCGCCATGTATTCATTGATCTTCTTTGTGAACTTTCCAGTACAGACTATCAACAAACCGGTAGCCAATGGGTCCAGGGTTCCGGCATGGCCTACCTTGCTGACCCTTGTCAGGATGCGAATTTTCTTGACAACATCAAAAGATGTCCATTGAAGGGGTTTGTCCATCAACAGGACCCGACCATCCAAGAAGGATTGGTTATCGATAGCAGGATGTGAATGTTGCATGGCCGCAAAGGTACAGCGGAAAGCAGGCTGTATGCAATAAATTTATTGCTTGATAAACTTAGTAGAAGCATTGGAAGCGACATCAGTCAGGCGAATCTGGTAGATGCCTGGAGCAAGGGATTGCACATTGATTTCTTCCTGTATTTCCAGTAGATGGCCTGTTTGGACAATTTGGCCACTTGAGGAGATGATGGCGAAATTCTTTCCATTGCTGCCAAGATTTGTATTGACCAGCAATTTGATGTTGCCCGTCTGGACCGGATTGGGATAAACCACCAAATCACGGGTATTGACAGTTAGAATTTCAGGTTCCAGGTTTACGTTCCATGCTGGAGCTAGGGCTTTAG
>CANHSD010000042.1 GCA_947463105.1 Chitinophagaceae bacterium | reverse complement strand
AATACATTGGCATTCCAGAATACAAGCCACATGCTGCCAAAGAGCCCATCATGATCCAGGACCATGGTGATCTGGTGAGCTTCAGGAATATCTGGATCAGGGAGCTTTAGTCCTGCGGACTTTCCTTTACTTCTTTGACAGTTGCAAGCATTTCTTCCAGAATTGTTTGCAACTGTTTCATTTCATGGACATGCTCAGTGACCAACATAAAATTTTTGCCCACTTGCTTGAGGTGGCTCTTGTTGGTCTTTGTTTGCAAATGCAAGAGGATTGCATTGAATGTGGCAGAATGAAAATAAGGTGAATCCGGATTGTTCACAAAATAACAACGCAGCGTTTTCTGTTTCAGGGTCATTCTTTCAAAACCAAGCTCAACAGCCATTCTCCTGCAACGAACGGTTATAAAAAGATCTTCCACACAGGCAGGAATTGTACCAAACCGGTCTTTCATTTCATCATGGAAACGCTGCAATTCATCTTCATCCCTGCAATTGTCCAAACGCGTATAAAGGAGCAGCCTTTCTGCAATCTGGTCAACATATTCGTCAGGTATCAATATTTCAAGATCAGTGTCAATCGTACAATCATGCACAAAATCATCTTGTTTGCTGATTTCATCTTTGAACACATCCTTGAATGAAGTTCTTTTCAATTCCCTGATGGCTTCGTCCAGGATTTTCTGGTACATCTCAAATCCGATTTCAATCATGAAGCCACTCTGCTCTCCACCCAACATGTTCCCTGCTCCGCGAATGTCCAGGTCGCGCATGGCAATCTGAAACCCAGAGCCCAATTCAGCATGCTGTTCCAGCGTTTGTAACCGCTTTCTTGAATCCGCTGGCAATACACTGATGGGTGGCGCCAGCAAATAACAGAATGCCTTCTTATTGCTCCGGCCCACCCTTCCCCGCAGTTGGTGCAAATCACTCAGGCCAAACTGATGAGCATTGTTGATGATGATGGTATTGACATTGGGAATATCAACACCACTCTCCACAATATTGGTACAAACCAGCAAATCATATTTTCGGTGGATGAAATCAAATATCCTTTCTTCCAATTCATGTCCTTCCAACTGGCCATGGGCAAAACCTACACTGAGATCCGGACACAAGCTTCTGATCAACTGTGCCATTTCAGGTAATCCACTGACACGGTTGTGGATGAAGAAAACCTGTCCTCCCCTTTCAATTTCAAAATAAATAGCATCCCTAATATGGTCTTGGTTGAACACCAGTACTTCTGTCTGAATAGGCTGCCTGTTGGGCGGAGGGGTATTGATGATACTGAGGTCTCTTGCCCCCATGAGGCTGAACTGCAAGGTTCTGGGTATGGGTGTTGCAGTGAGCGTAAGGCAATCGACATTCGTCTTGAGTGTCTTTATCTTTTCTTTGTGCGCTACACCAAATTTCTGTTCCTCATCAATGACCAAAATGCCCAGGTCCTTGAACTTGATTTCTTTGCCAAGCAGTGCATGCGTTCCGACAATGATGTCAACCTTTCCTTCTTCAACCTTTTTGAGGGTTTCTTTTTTCTCTTTTGCTGACTTGAATCGGTTGATGAAATCAACAGTGACGGGAAAATCCTTTAACCGATCGCTAAATGTTTTGTAATGCTGGTAGGCAAGGATGGTTGTGGGAACAAGTATGGCTGCCTGCCTGCCATCGATGCAGGTCTTGAAAGCCGCTCTGACAGCCACTTCCGTCTTTCCAAAACCCACATCGCCACAAACCAGCCTGTCCATCGGATGGGGGCTTTCCATGTCTTTCTTGACATCGTCGATGGCTTTGCCCTGGTCTGGTGTATCCTCATACATGAAAGAAGCCTCCAGCTCAGTTTGCATGTAATTATCCGGAGTATGCGCAAACCCTTGCTGAGACTTCCTTTCCGCATATAATTTGATCAGGTCAAAAGCAATTTCTTTGACCTTACCTTTCGTTTTTTCCTTGAGTTTAACCCAGGCATCACTGCCCAGTTTATTGACCTTCGGGGGTGTCCCCTCTTTGCCTGTATACTTGGAAATCTTGTGCAGCGAGTTAATGTTCACATACAGGATATCATTGTCCCGGTAGATGATCCTGACAGCCTCTTGGGTTTGCCCACCATTTTGCACCTTCTGCAATCCACTGAATACCCCCACTCCATGGTCAATGTGCACCACAAAATCTCCAGGTTGCAATTCCTTGAGGGCCCGCAGGGTTATCGCTTTGCTCTTGTTGTAAGCCTGCTTGATCTTGTATTTGTGGTAGCGCTGAAATATCTGGTGGTCGGTGTATACGACAATGCCCTTGTCCTTGTCGATGAATCCCTGGTGGATGGCTGTAGGAACCGGAACAAATTGAATCTCCGCCTTTAGGTCAGCAAAAATGGAATACAATCGTTCGAGTTGCTTGGGGTTTTCTGCAAAAATGTACAACTGCTTTTTGGCAGCCTCATGGGCTTTGAGGTCTTTGATCAGCAACTCAAACTGCCGGTTGAAAGAAGGTTGAGGGCCTATGTCAAATGTGAAAACAACATCAGGAGAAGGAATGGTTGCTGTAGCAGCCATTTCCACGACAGTTCTTTTTTCCAGGGAAAGTTCCAAGTGGTCAAATGGTGTAAAGCCATCAGGATCCGGTTCGGTATGCTTTTCATCTGTATCCCTGGCATCGGTTGGCTGATGTGCCTGGCCAAGGTATAGGTGCAAATTGTCCTCATGGTCGCGGTAACGATCCATGAACAATTGCCAATGGGATGTGTAAATGATTGTATTTTCAGGAATGAGGTTGAACAGATCAATTTTTTCACCGCCCTCATATGCTGCATCAGCATTGGGGATGATGTTGACCTGCAGCAGTTTGCGCTCACTGAGCTGGGTTTCAGGATCAAAAATCCTTATGGAGTCAACATCCTGGCCAAACAGTTCAACCCGGTATGGCTTTTCGTTTCCGAAGGAATAGATATCAAAAATTCCACCCCGCATCGCAAACTGACCGGGTTCATACACAAAATCGGCCCTTTCAAACCCGTATCCAACCAATTTTTCCATGACAAGGTCGGTGTCCAGCCGATCGTTCACCTTGATGGAAATGATATTGGAAGAAAGTGACTCGGCCGTTGACACTTTCTCCATCAATGCCTCTGGATAAGTTACAATGATTTTTCTGTTTCCGCCCCCGGCCAGTCTTGTCAATGCCTCCGTTCTGAGCATCACATGGCTGCTGCTCTGGATCCTGAAATTCTTATTGGTTTTGAAGGAGGAGGGAAAATAGAACAGGTCAATGGGATGGATCAGCTGTTCAAGGTCGTTGTGAAAATAGGCTGCTTCCTCAGCATCTTCGAGAACAATCATGTGGTTGAGGCCGTTCAGCTCAGTTCGCTGGTAAAGGCCTGAAAAGAGCACTGCTGCATAAGATCCCGCCATTTTGGTACACAATATCTTTTGTGCCTGGGGCAATAGGATGGCCTCCGCCATCTGTTTTACAGGGGGGGACTGAACATAACCATCCAAGAGATACTGCAGATTCATTCCTTCACAAGAATGGCAAAGATACGATTAAACTTTTCAGGCTTTTCAGGTCAAATTATTATGACACAAAAAGGGAACCTGAAGCTAAAAAATAGGTTAAATTGCCAAACAGGTTATCAAGCATGTATATGAAGAAAAATAAAGCCCTCATCATCCCTGCCATTGCTATTGTCCTCATGGGTGTATTGTACCAAGTCAATAAAGAAGAAAAGCAAGTTGGTTTACCCAAAAGACTTACTATCCTTAACGATGAAGATGATGAACTTGAGACCGAAAATTCCAAAAAAAGAGCAGAATACGAATGGATGCTTTCCAGGGATCCAAAAACCGGACTGATTCCTGAAGGCATCAGGTCTCAGGAACTGGCTGCCATGAGAAACATGCCCATCCGTGAAAATGGCATCTTCAACAGCCCGTTGGTAAATAATACATACACAGCAGCCGGACCTACACAGAACGGAGGCAGAACCAGAACCCTGGTATTTGATAAGCGTTATAATGGTACAACCAATAGGGTTATCATTGCTGGTGGAATTACCGGTGGAATATTCAGGAGTACTGATGCAGGCGCCACCTGGACCTTTGTCCACCCTGCCAACCAGGTGAGAAGTCTTTCAACCCTGGCCCAGGATACAAGGGCTGGATTTGAGAATACCTGGTATGCAGGCACTGGAGAACCATTGGGTGCTTCAGCAGGTTACCCCTCTGGCTTTATCTACGGAGAAGGGCTTTTCAAATCAACCGACAATGGTGCCACCTGGGTTAAGCTAACATCAACAAATCCATCAGATATCACAGCTTTCTCCTCACAATGGAGTTTTGTGCACAAACTTGCTGTGCACCCGGTAACAGGCGATGTATATGCAGCAGCACACAGGAGGGTTTACCGGTCCGCTGATGGTGGCAATACATGGACCGAGATTTTTGGCAGCACAACCACTGCAACCGCAACAGGTGGAATTGCTGACCTTGCGATTAACAGAGCTGGATCCCGGATATTCGTAGCCATGAGTGGAAGGAATGCTGACAGGGCACTTGCAGGTGTTTTCTCCTCTCCATCAGGAAATGCTGGATCTTTTACCAGAATTGCTGGAGGCGTCAAAGACGCTGCAGACTCGATTCCAGGATGGAAGGGATATGACAACAGCATAAGTGGAGGAGAATTTGCAGGCGGATGGGGAAGAATGGTCATTGCTCTTGCACCTTCAAATCAAAACATTCTATATGTGATGGTTGAAAATGCAGATGACGCAACAGCCAGCAGGCCGGAGGCAGATCTTTTCAAATGCAATATGGCAACCACGCCTTTCACCTGGACCAAATCTGATACCCTTGTAGCACAAAGGAGAAGCGGTTCAACCAATACAAACAGATACATGGAATTGCAAGGTGGCTACAACATGCTCCTTGGTGTTCATCCAACCAATGCTGACCTTGTGCTGGCAGGTGGTGTCAACCTTTTCCGGTCCTTGGATGGATTTGCCACAAAGGACAATTCAAGTTTCATTGGCGGTATTTCATCAACTACCTATACAGACACGGATGCTGCAAGCCATGCTGATATGCACAGTTTCGCTTTTGACCCAACCAATCCCAACAAAGTATTGATAGCATCAGATGGAGGAATAGGGCAAATCAAGGACATCACATCACCCACTGTTGAATGGTCATTGGGGAGCTCACAATACCAGACGCTTCAGTACTATCATGTTGGCATAGACCCCACAACCGGTAGCAGAAACTATTTCGGGGGTGCTCAAGATAACTCAACCACTTTCCGCGACAGAACAGGCATACTGGGCAACGCTTTACCTGATAGCAACGATCATTATATTTTGTTGGGAGGTGATGGCTGCCAGGTGGGCATGACCAAAAAAAATACTGCTGGCAACCAATTCCTTTTCTGTGCAGCGCAGTCTGGACAGATGTACAGGATGAAATTATTTGATTTCAGCAGTGGTCTTTACACCCTTATCAAGCCTACTGGCAGTGCTGATGGAGAATTCATCACTTATTTCCATCTAGATCCAGACAATACTGATTTCTTATACTACGTTTCAAAAAACAGCATCTACAGAACTGGGGATGCTGCCACCGTGTCGGCCTCAAACTGGACCCTGATGGATGGCGTCACTACAAATGTGACAGGAAGTATTTTTGCATTGGCTACCACAAGAGGGCCATATACGGCCAACAATCACCTGTTTATCGGTACATCCACAGGAAAAATATTCAGGCTCAAAGACCCACAATGGGGTGCCTCAGGCAACCAACCCTTCGACATTACCCCCAGTGGAATGACCTCTGGATCAGTAGTAAAAGATATCGCCGTGAATCCAAGGAACCAGGATACGGTTATGGCCGTTGTTTCCAATTACGGTGTGAATTCGATATTCTGGACAGGCAATGCCACTGCAGCACTCCCCACATGGCAGGTTGCAGAGGGTAACCTTACCATTCCTTCTGTTAGGGCTTGTGAAATCATTGCAAAAACAAATGGCATTGAATATTATGTTGGAACCTCCATAGGGCTCTACAGCACAACAACCATCAATGGGGCCAGTACGATATGGGCAAGAGAAACAGGTGCTGCGGGAACACCTGCCGCCATGATGAATGAAGCCATCATCAACTCAATAGCCCACCGCTGGACCGATAATACCATGGTTGTGGGAACCCACGGAAACGGTATGTTTGCTACTTCCCTTGCCAATCCCATCACCATTACCACTGCCATTACCAATCCGATAAGAAACAATACAGGCTTCATCAAGAACATCTATCCTACCATTACAAAAGACCTGGTCAACTACCAGGTGGGAGACCTGTACAGCATCAAAAGGATAAGCGTTCAAGTAACCAGTCTTTCAGGTGCAGTGGTTTCTAAAAAGGAAACCGGATACCAAAACGGAAACATCAACCTTGGAAATCTTTCAGCCGGTGCTTACATCTTGACCATCACGAGCAACGACCGAAAATACCAAACCACCAAAAAGATCATCAAAAACTAAAACTCCTGGCCGGCACTGTAGCCGGCCTTTTTTCTACCATGTTCATCGTCGGAAAAATCCTGTTCTTTTTTTTAAGCCCATTTGTCTGGATCTTCATCCTGGTCATCCTTACTGCATTGGCCAAGACGGAAAACAAAAGAAAAAAACTGGCTGGCATTGCGTTCGCTGCTCTCCTTTTTTTCACCAACCCTTGGTTGATTAACAACCTGCAATATCCCTTTCATGCTCCCCCAATGCCCATGGCAGCTAATGAAAAATATGATGTGGGCATAGTATTGGGTGGCATGACCAGCTATGACAAGGTCAATAAACAAGGACATTTCAACATGTCATCAGACAGGTTCATCCAAACCGCCTTGTTGTACAAAAAAGGGTATATCAAAAAGATCATTGCATCAGGCGGACAGAATGGAATGTTCCTTGAGGATGATTTTATGGAAGCTGAGTTTGTTGCCAAAAACCTGATTGATCTTGGCATTCCTGCGGAGGACATTTGGATTGAGAACCAATCAAAAAACACCATTGAAAATGCTCAACTCTCCAAGCAAATCATTGACAGCAAAGGGGGAATAAAAACCAAGGCAGTGCTGATTACTTCATCCTTTCATATCCCCAGGGCAACGCTCACCTTTGAACAGGCGGGCATAGCGGTAAGACCCTACCCTTGTGCTTTCTCCATGTTGCCCTCCTCAACCAGGTTCAGTGCTGCCTCCATGATTCCAGCGAGTTGGGCAATGGACAGTTGGGGTGGCTTTTTCAGAGAAATGATTGGCATGACCTACCTCAAACTGAAAGGAGCAAAATGATGACTATAGCTTGCTTTTGATGAACGCTACCAATCCTTCAATTGGAATCCTTTCCTGTGTCATCGTATCCCGGTAACGAATGGTAACCGTCTGATCTTCCTTTGTCTGGTGATCGATGGTGATGCAAAAAGGTGTTCCCAATGCATCCATCCGGCGGTAACGCTTGCCAATGGTGTCCTTCTCTTCATAAAAACAATAGAACTCCGTTCTGCAAGTGGCCATGATCTCTTTGGCGATATCGGGCAATCCCTCTTTTTTCAACAGCGGTAGAATAGCAAGCTTGATGGGAGCTATTTGGGCAGGAATTTTCAAAACAACCCTGCTGTCTTCACTGCCATCCTCCTTGGTCCATTTCTCTTCCTGGTAGGCATGGCACATGGTCAGGAGGAACATCCTGTCCAGACCAATGGAAGTTTCAATCACATAAGGAACATAGTTTTGGTTGATCTCTGTATCAAAATACTGTAATTTCTTACCGCTGTATTGCTGGTGGCTTTTCAGGTCAAAATCTGTACGGCTGTGGATGCCCTCAACTTCTTTCCATCCAAACGGGAAGGCAAATTCGATATCCACTGCTGCATCCGCATAGTGGGCCAATTTGACATGGTCGTGGAAACGGTAGCTCGCTGCAGGGATGCCCATGGATTCATGCCATTTCATGCGTTCAGCTTTCCAATAAGCATACCATTCCTGCTGTGTGCCAGGCCTGATGAAAAACTGCATTTCCATCTGCTCGAATTCACGCATCCTGAAAATAAACTGACGGGCTACAATTTCATTCCTGAACGCTTTTCCCACCTGTGCAATTCCAAAGGGTATTTTCATGCGGGCGGTCTTCTGCACATTCAGGAAGTTGACAAAAATACCTTGAGCGGTTTCAGGCCTTAAGTAGATCTCACTGGCATCTTCTGCAACTGAACCCAGCTGGGTGGAAAACATCAGGTTGAATTGACGCACATCTGTCCAGTTGCAGGTTCCACTCACGGAACATTTCATTTTGTTGTCTTCAATCAATTGCTTCAAACCTGCATAATCATTGGCAGCCAGCAAGGCCTCCATATCAGCAATCAGCTTTTCAGCTTCCGTGGTCTTTCCTTCCTTGTTCAAGGCATCAGCAACGCCCTCAATCAGGTGATCTACGCGGTAGCGCTTTTTTGAGTCCTTGTTATCGATCATCGGATCGCTGAAATTGTCTACATGACCTGATGCTTTCCAGGTTGTGGGATGCATGAAAATGGCTGCATCAATTCCAACAATATTGTCGTGCATGCGGGTCATGGCATTCCACCAGGCCTCACGGATGTTTTTCTTCAATTCACTGCCCCATGGGCCATAATCATACACGGCACTGAGTCCGTCATAAATTTCACTGGACTGAAATACAAACCCGTATTCCTTTGCATGGGATATAATCGCCTGGAACTTGTTTTGATCATTGACTACCATAGCCCGCAAAGATAATAAAACAAAGGGAAGCGGTGCAACTGCAAAAGGCAGCGACTTGTTGAGACCTAATGCAACTTTTCATTGTTTTTGTGCCGGTCCGTATCGCGCTTTGTTTTTTTGTCCATGTTCTTTGCGAAAGCTTCTGTCAGGTCAATGCCCGTCTGGTTGGCAAGACAAATCAATACCCACAATACGTCGGCCATTTCATCCCCCAAATGTTCTGAGGTTTCATTTTTCTTAAAGGATTGGTCTCCGTATTTTCTAGCCATGACCCTTGCCAATTCACCGACTTCCTCTGTAAGGATGGCCATGTTGGTCAGTTCACTGAAATAGCGGACACCAATGGTTTTGATCCACTCATCTACCTGTTGCTGGGCTTCGCTGATGGTCATTTATTCCTTGTTTTTTGTGTCAATGATAATGGTGACAGGGCCGTCGTTCAATAGCTCCACTTTCATGTCTGCGCCAAAGATGCCTGCCTGAATTTCCTTTCCAAAGTCTTTTGCGAGTTGTTGCTTGAGTTGTTCGTAGATGGGAACTGCTTTTTCAGGCTTTGAGGCCCTGATATAAGAGGGTCGGTTTCCTTTTTTAGTGGCTGCGTAAAGGGTAAACTGACTCACGACCAGGATTTCACCTTCAATTTCCCTGACAGATTTGTTCATTAAACCTTCTTCATCATTGAAGATGCGCAGGTTGACAATCTTACCGGAAAGCCATTCAAGATCATCCTGACCATCACTGTCTTCTATGCCAACAAGCACAAGCAGGCCTTGATGGATCTGCCCGGTAACTACCCCCTCCACCTTCACCAATGCATTTGAAACCCTTTGTATCACTGCTCTCATGCGTTCATGTTTAACAGTGTAAATCTATGAAATGAAAACAGATATTAGCACTGAGGTGGCAGAACCCTTATATTTGTTCAAACTGTTATATTTTGGGAGGAATCAAACAACTGGCGAACCAAACCCTTTGGTTTGGCTTGAGCAATATACTCGGAAGGTTCATCAGTTACCTTCTCACCCCGATACTTTTGTACAGCTTTCATGCTGGAGATTTCGGCGATATTTCCATACTCTTTGCATCTGCAGCTTTCCTGAATATCATTTTTACGTACGGAATGGAGACATCCTATTTCCGTTTCAACCAGGTGGAGGATGAAAAAAAAGTTTTCAATACCGCCTTGAGCAGCCTGCTGCTGACCACCCTGTTGTTCTCATTTTTGCTGGTTCTACAAGCACAACTGCTGGCCGACATGGTGCAGCAGCATGAACATCCTGATTTTGTAATATGGGTGATTGCCATTGTTGCATTGGATACGCTTTCTGTACTCCCTTTTTCCAAGCTAAGGCATGCGGGAAGGCCAAGAAAATTTGCACTGATCAAACTGGCCAATATCCTCATCAACGTTGGGCTGGCGGCCTTTTTCCTTTTGCTCTGCAAACCAGCACATGAAGCAGGAACAGGCTCATTTCTCGGAGGATTATATGACCCAGCCATTGGCATCGGTTATGTGTTTTTATCACAATTGCTGGCCAGCATTATCACCCTGGCGTTATTGTTCAGGGAATGGAAGGATTTCAGGCTGACATTCGATAAAAAACTTTTGACAGAACTGATGATATACTCCTTGCCCCTTGTTGTGGTGGGTTTTGGCGGCATGATCAATGAAACCATTGACCGTTTCATGGTGCTCTTCCGCTATTCAGGTACAGTACAGGAAGCAAGGGCGGCCAATGGCATATACAGCGCCAATTATAAATTGGCCATTTTGATTGTGATTTTCATTCAAACTTTCAGGATGGGTGCTGAACCATTCTTTTTTAAAAACGCATCCAGCGAAAATGCAAAAAGCACTTATGCCAGGATCATGAACCTCTTTGTGGTTGCCTGTTGCTTTTGTTATCTCTGCGTTGTGCTCTACCTTGATATTTGGAAACATTTCATGAGCGTAAAAAAGCATCCTGAGTACTTGCAGGGATTGATCGTTGTGCCCATCCTGATGCTGTCAAAAATTTTCCTTGGCATCTACTATAACCTTTCCATTTGGTACAAACTGACCAACAAAAACAGCACCGGAGCAGTGATTACCATTGTTGGCGCATTGATTACCCTGCTTGTTAATTACCTGCTCATCCCTTCCTTGGGATTTCTGGCATGTGCCTGGGCAACGGTAGCCTGTTATGGCACCATGATGCTGATGAGTTATTTCTTGGGCCAAAAGCATTATCCCATCCCATACGAATGGAAAAAAGTATTGGGGTATATCGGGATTTCTGTAGGCCTTTACCTGGCACATGCCTTGATCAGGGCTAATACAGGGAAAATCTGGTTGGTACATGGTAGCGCAACCATGCTCATGATCATTTTTACGTTGATTGTACTTGTTAGGGAAAAAGCAGAATTGACAAAAGTGCCCCTGATCAAAAACTTATACAAGAAAACTGACCAGGATTAGGCTGATACAAAAGGGTTGTGAACTTTTTCATGCCCGATGGTGGTCGGTATACCATGACCCGAGTAAACGATGGTTTCGTCGGGCAAGCAATACAATTTTTCAAGAATACTTTTTACCAAAATGGCGGGACTGCCTCCAGGGAGGTCTGTCCTTCCAACGCTTTCCCTGAAAAGCACATCCCCAGCCATCACAAAACCGCTTTTAGCAGCATAGAAACTGATGCTCGCGGGTGAATGCCCTGGCGTAAACAGCACTTTGATGGTTTCATCACCCAATGTCAAATGACTGTTCTCATCTAGAAAATGAATGGGGCCGGAATAATTATCAAATGGCAGGTTCCACATCAATCCGCTGGTGGGTGCCATCTCCAGCACCTGCTGCTCTCCCTCATGGATATGCAGTTCCAGCCCATAGGTTTCATGAACAAACCTGTTTCCAAATACATGGTCAAGATGACAATGGGTATTGATCAACATGATGGGTTTCAGCTGCTTCGCTTCGATGAAGCCCCTGAGCTGTTCTCGTTCTTTGTCTGTATAGCATCCTGGATCAACGACAATGCAATCCCTGTCTTCATTGTACATCAAATAGGTATTCTGTTGAAGAGGATTGAACTGGAAAATTTTAACGTTTATCATAGCTGCTTTTTCTTGGGTAAATGCGTTAATTTTAGCTTGAATACGTGGTATTGAACGCAGACTGCGAAGATATCCAATCATTTGAATCATAACACCATGCGAAAATTTTTGCTCCCTGTTTTTGCGCTTGTCCTTTTTGCACTGCAATCATCTGCCCAGGTGAGCACGGTTGAGTTTGGGAAAAACAGGGTACAATACAAGAAATTCAACTGGCGGTATTACCAAACAAAGAATTTCAATACCTATACCAATGAGGGTGGATTGGCGTTGGGAAAATTTGTTGCACAGGTGGCAGAAGAGGAACTTGGAGCCATTGAGGAATTCGTTGAATATGGCTTGCAGAGAAGGGCAAACATTGTGATTTACAACAGCTTTACAGACTACAAACAATCCAACATTGGATTGGGTATTGATTGGCAAAACACTGGCGGTGTTACCAAACTGGTCAACAACAAAATCCTTTTGTATTTTGATGGCAACCTCAATGAATTGAGGATAAGGCTGAGGCAAGGCATTGCACAAGTATTGGTGGAAAATCTCTTATTTGGTGATGACCTCGGCGAATTTGCCAGCAACCAGGCATTGCTGGACCTGCCCAAATGGCTCACCGATGGATATGTTGCTTATGTTGCTGAAAACTGGAGCCCTGTGCTGGATGATAAACTAAAATCAGCACTGTTGTCTGGCAAATACAGGACCTTTTATCAATTTGCGTTCAGTGAACCTTACCTTGCGGGACATGCTTTTTGGCGGTTCATTGGCGAACAATACAAAAAAGACAACATCACCTACTTCCTTTACTTGTCTCGGATCTACAAAAGCCTCAACGCTTCAAGTGTAAAAGTTACCAAGAAAAAATTCCGTGACCTGCTTACGGATTTCATGGACCTCGAAACTGAAAAATACCAGAATGATTTGAAAGGCAGACGCAACCTGCCCAAAGGAAATGTTGTGACCATTGAAGAAAAAAAGAATGGACGTGACTTCTACCGATTTCAAGCCAACCCTATTGCCCGCAATAACAGCTATGCAATGGTGGAGTATAAAAAAGGCATTTACCGTGTAGTGTTAGATGATCTTTCTGATGAAAGAAAAATATTGTTGAAAGCGGGGGTGCTCAACAACCAGGATGAGTTGAATCCCAATTATCCTTTGCTGGCATGGGATCCAAAAGGATCAAGGATCCTGGTGGTATATACGGAAGAAGGTAAAATCAAAATGTTCATCTACGATGTAGTGGCAAGGATAAAAACCTTCAAGCAGGAACTGGAAGGTTTCCAATTGATCCAGGATGCCAAGTTCATGCTCGATAACAATACCCTTATCCTAAGTGCCGTCAAAAACGGTCAATCAGATATTTTTGTGTACAAGGTCAAGGAAAACAGCGTGCAGCAAATCACCAACGATGTGTACGATGACCTGGACGCATCATTTGTTGCCTTTCCCAGCAAGACCGGCATCTTGTTCTCTTCCAACAGACCCTCACCCAACGCTTCTAAAGCAGATACTGTCATCCCCTCCAGGAACAATTTCAACATCTTCATGGTAGACAATTGGACCAAGAGCGAGTTCAGGCAAATCACACAATTGACCAATCAACCTTATGGACAGGCAAGATTTCCGTTGCAGTACAATGTGAACCATTTCACATTTGTGAGTGATGCCAATGGCATCGGCAACAGGTATGCAGGTTTCTTCACCACCCAACGTGCCGGCCTCGATACCCTGTACAGGATCGGCGATGAAATTTTGCGCAACCCTGAAAGAAAAGAATTGGATTCAACCCTGAAGGCCTGGGAAAAAACAACACCTGATTCTATTGGTTATATTTCTATCACCAGTGACAGCACCTATGTTTTCCCCATCACCAATTACCAAAGCAGTTTGCAGGAAACCAGAGGAGCTGGAGACAACAACCAGGTCACAGAAGTAAGGCAGGAGGGTGACCTCAAATTCTTGTACAAATTAAAAATCAACGACGCCGTTCTGGTCAAAAGAAATGTAAATGCAAGACCCACTGACTACATCAAGAAATTGATGGAGGAGGAAAGGAAACGCAAGACAGGCCTGATGATGTACCAGAAGGAAGAAAAAGAAGAAGCCAAAAAAGAAAAAAAGAATATACTCTTCCAGACTGAATTTGATCAGGACGTGAAGGACACAACGACCTTGGTTGCAGAAGAAACCTTGGTGCCCCAAAAAGAGGATGTGCTGAAGAAGGCAAAGATGTTTGACTATAGACTCAAGTTCGCTTCAGACTATTTGGTTTCAGGCTTCAACAATTCTGTGATGGTCAACCGGTACCAACCCTATGGTGGCGGAGCCGGTCCGATATACCTGTCCAATACAGACAACCTGAATGGCATCCTGAGAATGGGAATATCCGATCTGATGGAAGACAAGAAATTCATCGGTGGATTCAGGCTCGCCACTAATTTGCGGGACAATGATTACCTCGCCTCCTTTCAAAACCTCAGGAAAAGATTTGATTGGGGTCTGACTTATTACAGGAGCAACCAGGAAAACTTTCCCATTTTTGATCCATCCGATATCAAGTCTCAGTTGAGGAACAAACTTGCTTCTAACCTCTACCAATTCAATGTCAGCTATCCTTTTGATGAAGTCAAAAGCCTCCGGGCCATGGTGGGATACAGGAGTGATAATGTGGTCATCACTTCAGATGCCAATTACAGTCCTACCCTTACTGCCACAGATACCCTGCTCAAATATGCATTGGTCAAGCTTGAGTATGTACACGACAATACCATCAACCCAACATTGAATATCTGGAACGGATTCAGGTACAAGGTCTATGCAGACATCAATTCAAGGATGGTGAACGCACAGGGTTCAGGAAAATTCATGTTCAATATTGGTACTGATATTCGATACTACTATCCGATCTACCGCAATTTCATTTGGGCAGGCAGGGCAGCCGCCGATTTCTCTTTTGGCTCACAAAAACTCATCTATTACCTGGGTGGTGTTGAGGGCTGGCTGAGACCAAAATTCAACAATGCCATCCTGCCTGCGCCAGACCAAAACTATGCATTCCAGACACTGGCACTGAGCCTGCGAGGGCATAACCAAAATGTTGCCAACGGCAACAACAACATGGTCATGAACTCAGAATTCAGGCTACCCCTTTTCACTACCTTTTTCAACAGGCCCGTAAACAATGCATTCCTTCGAAACTTTCAACTGGTGCAATTCCTTGACCTGGGTACTGCCTGGAATGGAAAGTTTGATAAAATACAGAGGCCATACTCAGCCTACGGTCTTCCTCCGGTGCAGGTTAATGTGAAAACCGGCGGCATCGGACCCTTTGTGGGTGGATATGGATTTGGTGGAAGAAGTACTTTATTGGGATATTTCCTCAGGGTAGATGCAGGTTGGCCCATGGGCAATTTCTTCAAAGGAAAGCCATCATGGTATTTTTCACTCGGCCTTGATTTCTAGACTGCCAAGAGAAAAAAACAATCTCAGGTAAGATTATTCTGCCTTTTCCATGCGAAGGTCCTCCGCTAACTTTTCTAGCTTCATGCACGAAAAAAGGAGCAGGAAGGAATGTGCAAGAGAATACCATTTTTTAGAATTTTCCTGGCTGCGCTATTGGGTATTTTTCTGGACGCCAATTACCAGCCATCGCTACCTGTT
>CANHSD010000041.1 GCA_947463105.1 Chitinophagaceae bacterium | reverse complement strand
GTCCGCTACCTGCCCACCGAGCACATCAAGAGCAATCTCCTCTACCTGATGACCCATGGACGGGTGATCAAATTCCTTGACCGCACCTTCAACGTCAAAAAGGATTTCACGCTGGATATTTTCCAGTTCATCCTCGACCATGCCCGTCCAGACAATGTTTTCCAGTTTGAGATCACTGCAGACATCCTGCATCCCGCCATCATGCAGTTCATCAAGGAGAAGGTGCCGAGGGGGATGTTCCGTTTTGAAATTGGCATCCAGACCGTCAACCAAAAAGCCAACCTGGAGGTGAGCCGTAAACAGAATTTCGATAAAACAAAGGGTGTAATTCTTGAGCTGAAAGACCATGTGGACATGCACCTGGACCTGATTGTAGGCTTGCCGCTGGATTACTGGAACGACATCAAATTCAGTTTTGAAGAGGTATTTAAATTGTATCCGCCCGAACTGCAACTGGGTTTCCTTAAATTCCTAAAAGGCACACCCGTTCGCGACAAGCACAAGGACCATGGCTATGTATTTGATCCGGTTGCTCCTTATCAGATCATCAGAAGCAACTACCTCTCTGAACAGGAACTGGCTGACATTACCTTGCTGGAACATGCCCTGGAAATATACTGGAACAAGCCAAGGCTATTTAACACACTCAAATATGTAACTGCCCAATACAGCATCTTCGATTTTTTGCTGGGGCTGGGCCGTTTTTTTGAACAACAACACGGAAAATTCATTGGTTTCAGCCTCGAAAAAGTATATGAAATTGCTGCAGCATTCATTGAAATGAGCTACCCGAACGACCCCGTGTTGAAAGAACTTCTTGCTATCGACCATTGGCTGCAACACAAGATCAAACCCTCAAAAAGCCATTTAGCCGAATACGATAAAAAAGAAAAATTCGCCCTGCTCGACGCTTACAAACTTCCCCACAACAAATACCGCTATGCCGTAACGCAAATCAGTTTCGATTTAGGAATGTGGGAACGGGAAGGGATCATTCATTTGGCACCTACTGAACTCGTGATTGTCTTTGATGGTCAATCCAAAGCCAGGGTAGTATACCTTTCCACACTGGCCGTTGTTTAACGAACCATGTTGAGTTGATAGCCCAAAAGAAAGAGATGGGTGTTGGCCGAAGGCTGATGCAAATAGGTATACCCCAAATTAAACACCTGTTTTTTAGCCGGTTTGAGATGCAGGAAAAAGCCTGTCCTATTCTGGTTGAAAAGCCATTGCCCCTGTTGCGATTGCACCATGATTTCGTCATAGACCTGCAGGTCCAGTTGAGGACCAAGGGCATGGGTGAATGCAGTTCTGTACCTGAACCGATGTGCAGCATAGTACGGTGTTTTGGTGGTAGCATCGAACCAGCGGTGGTCTATCCGCAATCGCTGTACCCATTTGAGGTTCCTCCATTGATCTTGCCTCACCAATTCTTCCCAAATCCTGTTCTCTGCACCAAAAGCTGGCCTGTCTTTTTCAACCCTTGACACAAAAAGGGCATAACCCCCGGCTGCATTCCAGTGCTCAGAAAAATAACGCCGCACCCCGGTTCTGTAAAACCACAATGTTGCCCTGCCGCTGGTTTCAATTGTTCGATAGCCTGCATCCTGGTGCCATTCCCAGTTTTTGATGCGCAGGGGGGCCTGTGCAGAAAACCAGATACTGGATGACTGGGCATGCACCATGCAGGAAAAGAAAGAGAAAAAAAAAGCCGCGTGAAATTTCACGCGGCAAATATCCTAAATCTTATAGTACTGTTCCCAACCTTTTCTTGGTGGTTCACCCACCAGCAATTGGTTGGCGAGTTTGTTGTTGGTAATCTGCTTTTTCTTCCTGTCAAACTTCAATGTGGTATTGAGCATTTGAGAAAGCACACCCAGACAGAATACCTGGCTCAACGGACCTGCAATGGCAAACGGAGAACGCGTCTCCTCCTGGCCCAAACAGGCTTTCAGGAAGTTGGCATAGTGGTTGGATGGGCTTACTGGCACTTCAGGAAGTTTGGAAGCCATTTCCTTGGCTTTTTCTTCCGGAATGATGGACAATGTACTTCCATGGGAACCGCCTTTGAAGATCAGGTCCTTGCTGTAGATGATCTTTCCAGGATTCAACTTTTGAGACTGGATGGCGCCATTGCTTGGCGCAGGAATATTTGCATCCAGCTTTGCAGATGAACCATATCCTTCCGGCAAAGGAGGAAGATTGTTCAAACCATCATACCAGGTGATGTCACAAGCGGGCATCCCTTTGCGTTCTGGGAATTTGAACAGGATGGTAGACGAATAAGGATAGAAGAATTTATTGTGCTGATCCGCTCTCAACATGCTGATTTCTGTTGGAAGCCCAAGATCCAAAAACTGGTGAGCAGTATCAATCAGGTGAGCGCCCCAATCTCCGAGGGCCCCCATTCCGAAATCATACCAGCAACGCCATTGGCCATTGTGGTAATCATGGTTATAGTCATGCTCCTTCACCACAGTATGCCAGGTATCCCAATCCAATGTGGAAGGGATGGCTTCCTTGGAAGGAAGGCTGGTAATCTTCGGATTGAAGGCATGCCAGCGACGAGCAGAGTTCATGTGTGCGGTGATAGCAGTCACATCCTTGATGATGCCAGCCTCAGTCCAGGCCTTGAATTGAAAATAGTTGGCTTCGGAGTGGCCTTGGTTACCCATTTGTGTAACCAGCTTGCTGTGTTTTTTCGCAGCCTTCATCATCAGTTCAACCTCATTGAAGGTGCGTGCCATCGGCTTTTCAACATATACATGCTTGCCCAAGGAAAGGGCCATCATGGTGATGGCAAAATGCGAATGGTCGGGAACACCAATGCTTACCGCTTCGATTTGATTTCCCATTTTATCGAACATCTTGCGGAAGTCTTGGAACCTTGGCACATCAGGAAACTGTTTCAACACAGCCTGTGTCTGTGGAGCACCCATGTCTACATCACAGAAGGCCACAAATTCAGCCAAGCCGGACTTGTGGAACTGCATCAGGTCTGAAGCTCCCTGGTTACCAATACCTATGCAAGCGAGTTTCACTTTTTCGCCAGCCTTGCGGTTGGACCTTGCCTGTGTAAAAAGGGAAGGCATCGATGCAGCTGCTGTTACCAGCGCTGTATCTTTTAGAAATTTACGGCGTGAGTCGTTGTTCAACTTCATTTGAGAATCGTTTGAAATGAGTGTAAAAAATACTTGATCCTAAATATCGTATAAAATTGAATGTGATGGACGCCCTGTTGAACTTGGATGGGTTAATTCTGCTAAATCCTTTTCGTGATCAGTACACCGGTTATTTTGGCAGATCAGCCTTACTCCTCAATCGGATATATTCATCCCGCTGTGAGAGTCCCAAAAATGCCGGCGGCTTCAAGCCCTTCTCCCATTCAGCAACCTGCCTTTTCAATTTAAGGACGAGTGCTGGATTTTCATTGGCTAGGTGCTGTTTTTCCTCGCCGCTTTTGCCAAGATCGAACAGAAAAGTTGTGTCCCCTTTCATCCATAATTTTTTTCCATCTGCATTGATGGCCGCATATGCATTCATGTCTTGGTTTCTCCAGAACAAGATTTCATGTGGCGCACCCTTTTTTTTGCCAGTAAGAAAAGGAATGAGGTTAACTCCGTCCAAGGGATTTTTTGTGACAACAGTCTTTTGTAAACTGCCAAGGGCGGTGGCAAAAATATCCAGCGATATGACGGGCTTTTCGTAAACGGTTCCCGCAGCAATGACTCCTGGCCATTGCATGGCAAATGGCACGCGGATTCCTCCCTCATAAAGGTTTCCTTTTTTCCCGGACAGAGGATGGTTGCTGCTGCCATTGTCAAGTGGCCCTCCATTGTCTGACAGAAAAAACAGGAGGGTGTTTTTATCCTGACCGGTTTCTTTCAATTTGTCCAACAGCCTTCCAACACCATCATCAATGGCACTGACCATGGCAGCGTAAATGCGTCTTTTGTTGTCTGCAATATGGTTGAACCTGGACAAATATTGATCGGGCGCCTGCAAAGGTGAATGCGGTGCATTGTAGGCCAGGTAGAGAAAAAACGGATTGGTGCGGTTGCGTTCCACAAAAGAAACAGCCTCTCTGGAAAATGCATCGGTGATGTATTCCTGCTCTTCAACCACTGCAAGCCCTCTATTCAATTTGGTTTTGTAACTGCTTCCTTCGTCATCAACAGACAGGGGATCGACAATTTGCAATGCTGAAGGGAAATACTGGTGCCCACCGCCCAAAAATCCAAAGAACTCATTGAATCCTCTTTTCAATGGATGCAAGTTTGGATGGGCCCCCAAATGCCACTTACCAACAAGCATGGACCTATAGCCTGACCTTCCCAATGCATCAGCCATGGTCTCTTCGTCCAAAGACAAGCCCATGGCTGCATCTTTCGGCATGTACAGCACATTGCGTTCATATCCAAAGCGCTGGGAATACCTGCCCGTCAGGAGCCCGGCCCGGCTGGGGCTGCATACGGCATAAGACACATGCCCAGAAGTAAAGACCACTCCAGCCGCTGCAATGCGGTCGATGTTGGGGGTAGGAATGTCCTTGCAGCCATTGAAGCCCACGTCTGCATAGCCCATGTCGTCAGTCATGATGATGATCACGTTGGGACCTTTTTTTTGCTGCGCGATGGTTGCCTCTGAGAAGCAAATAAGCAAAAAGAACAGTAGGGTTTTGTTCACGAGAAAATTTTATTGAATGGACAATTCTGTTGCAACCGGAAAATGATCAGAAGGAAATTTTCCGTTGTAGGTATCGGTCAGGACGGCCCATTTCGCGACCTTAAAATGTGAGCTGACAAAAACATGGTCGATCACATCCTGGCGGATGCCATCGGCACGAAAACTGCTGAAGCTTCCATTGGGCTGGTAGACCAGCTTGGCCAATCCATGACTGTCTTTCAAGATACCGGAGGATGCCATGTGCATGTACCATTCGCTCTCCCGGTTTCCATTGAGGTCACCCATAAAAACCACCGGCTTATCTCCTGCAATTGATTTGATTTTTTCCAGGATCAGCTTGCTGCTTTCGACGCGCGCTACAACACCCTGGTGATCATAATGGGCATTGAAAACAAAAAATTCCTTTCCTGATTTTTTATCTGTCAGCTTCACCCAGCTGCAGATCCTGTTGAGTTTTGCATCCCAACCTGGGCCTACTTTTTCGGGAGTGGTTGACAACCAAAAGTCACCGCTGGCTTGCATTGTATACTTGCTGGTTTTGTAAAAAATGGCGGAATGCTCTCCGGCAGATTTTCCGTCATCCCTTCCAAGGCCATGGTGGGCAAATCCTTTTAAACCGGCCTGCAGGTCATCCACCTGATTCTTCAATGCTTCCTGCACACCCATGATATCAAAATTGTGGTACTTGATCAACGCAAGCACCGGGTCCTTTCGGTCCTTCCATAAATTTCCACTGTCGCGGGGATTGTCGTAGCGGATGTTGAAGGTTGCTGCGCGCATGGTTTGGGCTTTCAAATCAATCAATTGAAAAAGAGCTATGAAAAAAAGGAATGCAATCTTACGCATGGGAATTGTTTGAAGCCCAATTTAATCCTTTTCCCTTTGAATCATTTTACAAGATGGCATTCAATGCCAAAACACCTGCCAGTCCAATGATGGAAATCAAAGTCTCCATCACAGTCCAGGACAAAAATGTCTGCTTCAATGTCAACTTGAAAAACTCCTTGTACATCCAGAAACCAGAATCATTGATATGGGATCCAAATACAGAACCGCTGCCTACTGCCAATACCATCAACTCTGGTGAGGCAGCACCTGCAACAACCAATGGGGATACAATGCCTGCAGCGGTGATGCCCGCAACTGTTGCTGAACCAATCATGACCCTCAATAATGCAGTAATGATCCACCCGAAAACCAACGGTGGCATCTGCCATTTGCTGCTGAATGAGGCGATATAAGTTCCTGTGCCGCTGTCTTGCAAGACCTGCTTGAAAACTCCGCCAGCTGTGATGATCAGCAAGATCATGGCGATGCCGGCAATGGCATCACTCACCCATTTCATGATGTTGTCCATCTGGATGCCTGCCCTGATTCCAAAATAATAAATGGCCAGGATGACTGAAACAAAGAGTGCAATCACTGGCTCGCCAACAAAAGAAAAAAACTGCCGGAGCAAATGCCCCTGATCCAGGAATGCATTGCAAACCACTGCCAGCGTAATCAGTAAAACAGGTAACAAGGCAATCATGAAACTTGGAAAGGCCTTGGGAAGTGCTACTGTTGCTGGTGCAGGCGCCACTACTATCAGTTCCGCAGAGCGAATGCCTTTCAGGAACCTTCCCAGGATGGGCCCTGCCACAATCACGGCAGGTATCGCGATGATGATGCCATAGACCAATACCTTTCCCATGTCTGCACCAAAGGCATTGACCAATACAACAGGACCAGGGTGTGGAGGAAGAAAACAATGGGTTGTGCTCAATGCTGCTGCCATGGGAATGGCAACGTAGAGAAGGGGTAGTCCGGTTTTGCGCACCAGCATGAACACAAGGGGAACCAAAATCACAAAGCCGGCATTGTAATAAAGCGGAATGCCAATCAAAAAGCCAGTGAGCATGACGGCCCATTGGATTTTTTTCAGGCCAAATCCGTTGATGAGGGTAATGGTGATTTTTTCTGCCGCACCCGACTCTTCTAAGATTTTTCCGAGGATGGCTCCCAGACAAAGGATCAGGGCCAACCCTCCCAACGTGCTGCCAACCCCTTTTTCAATCGACTTGAGCAGATCTGCAGCGGGCATGCCCAAGCATAACCCTGTTGCAATCGCAACGATGAGAAGGGAAAGAAAGGGGCTTATTTTTTTGACTGACAGGAATACCTGCAATGCGATGGCAAGAACAATGATGAGGATGGTCATGTGATGGGGTTAATAGGGCATCAATGTGAATCACGGGTTACCGTACTTCCGGAACTGCCTTTGAGAAAATCAAGGTCTGCACCCTTGTCTGACCCTTCCACATGCTTGATGTACAAACTCACATAACCCCTGCTGGCTGCCGGTTTGGGAGCAATCCATTTTACTTTTCTTTCTGCAAGCACTTCATCGCTGACATGCAAATGCAGTTTGCGTTGGGGTACATTCAGCTCAATCATGTCTCCATTTTCCACCAGGGCCAAAGTTCCACCAATGGCACTTTCAGGCGACACATGCAACACGGCCGTGCCATATGCGGTTCCACTCATCCTGCCATCGCTGATGCGCACCATGTCTTTGATACCCTTGGCAAGAATTTTTTTCGGCAAGGCCATGTTGCCCACTTCGGGCATGCCAGGGTATCCAACGGGTCCAACATATTTCAAAACCATCACACAATTTTCATCGATGTCCAATAACGGATCATCGATGCGGGCATGGTAATCTTCAATGCTTTCAAAAACAACAGCACGGCCTGTATGCTGCATCAATGCTGGGCTTGCAGCAGAGGGCTTGATAACAGCACCATTGAGGGCAAGGTTTCCTTTGACCACCACACAACCGGCTTCAGCAATCAGTGGTTCTTCATAGGTGGCAATGACATCCCTGTCATAACAAGCTGTTTGGCCAGCTATATTTTCATGGTGGTTTTTACCCGTAACCGTGATCACGTTTTCGTGCAACTCCTTTCTCAACTCATGCAGGATGACCGGCAAACCGCCAGCATAATAATAATCTTCCATCAGGTATTTGCCCGAAGGCATGAGGTTCAGCAAGAGTGGGATTTTGCTGCCGAGATCATCAAAATCATCCAGTTTCAGGTCTACGCCAATCCTTCCTGCAATGGCAGTCAGGTGGATGATAAAATTGGAAGATCCGCCAACGGCGGCATTCACCTTGATGGCATTTTCAAAGGCTTCTCGGGTAAGTATTTTATCGATGGTCAGGTTCTCCCTGACCATTTCCACAATTCTTCTTCCACTCAATTGGGCCATTTGTTTTTTGCGGGAATCGGCAGCGGGTATGGCAGAGGCCCCACTCAGGGTGAGGCCCAGCGCCTCCACCATGGTGGCCATTGTGGAGGCGGTTCCCATGGTCATGCAATGCCCAATGCTTCTGCTCATGCAGCTTTCAGCAAACTCACATTCTTCCTGGGTCATCTTGCCAGTTTTCATGTCTTCGTCAAATTTCCAGACATGTGTTCCTGAGCCAATGGTCTGCCCCTTGTACCTGCCGTTCAACATGGGTCCACCGGGAACAACAATTGTTGGAAGGCCAACACTTGCAGCACCCATCACCGTTGACGGGGTTGTTTTGTCGCAGCCTGTCATCAAGACCACACCATCCATCGGATTGCCGCGGATAGACTCTTCAGCATCCATGCTGGCCAGGTTGCGAAACAGCATGGCCGTGGGTTTGAGCAAGGTCTCTCCCAAACTCATGATGGGGAATTCCAAAGGAAATCCACCCGCTTCCAATACGCCTTTTTTGATGCTTTCTGCAAAATCGCGGAAATGTGCGTTGCAGGGTGTAAGCTCACTGAATGTATTGCAAATCCCGATGACCGGCCTGCCGTCAAACATGTCGTTGGGCATGCCCTGGTTTTTCATCCAGCTCCGGTAAATGATGCCATCTTTGTCTTTCCTGCCAAACCAACCGCGGCTCCTGAGTTCTTCTGCCATGATTCTATTCTTAATTTGATGGCAAAAGTTACAGAAAAAACACAAGATGCCTAAAGGTGAATCTTTCGCTCCCCGGCTTTTACGGCAAATGGTAAGATATTCTGCTTAGGCGGAATGGGGCAGGTGGCAAAAGGAGTGAAGGCACAGGGTGGATTGAAGGCCTTGTTGAAATCGATGACCGTATTGCCATTGGCATCGGGCCTGGGTATGTATAAAAATCGGCCTGTCGGATAGGTTTCCTTGGCATTGGTTTCATCTCCAAACAGTACAAACAGGTTGGTGGTGCCTTCATCAACTACATCAAGGGAGTAAGACTTCCCCTTGAATTCAAAAACAACTTTTCCGGCAGACTTTTCTTGGGTGGTCTGCCCGAGTACATTCAAAATCGACACAGAAGGAAGCACAGATTGTTCAATCCGGGCATTGATCCTCCAGTCCTGGTTGATGGTATAGCGTGGTATGTGTTGCAGTTTTTCAAGCAAAGGGCTGGCCAGGTCCCGAAACCGAATACCAATAAGGTCTTCGCGCTTGATTACACTCCACCTGAATGTTTGAAAGGCCAGCTGTGGTGCATTTATTTCGTCACCATTGAAAATGGTGGCTGTATTGACCTTTTCATGCTGAGCAAATACCTCATGGTTTCCTGCAGTTGTCCAGACAACCTCATTCCCTTTCAATAGGAAGGTACCCAGCAGTGCAGGAAAGGCTTTTTCCTTGAACACCAATTCATTTCGATCAGCACTGCCAAACTTGTTTTCACCCTCCTTGAGCCAAAACAATCCTGAAAGGTTCACCCAGCCCGTTGCTGACTTCAAAGACTCCAGCCGCTTCTTGTCCCATTCCACTATTTCTTTCTTGTAAGTATTGCTTGTGATCTGCGCAGCAGCATCACCTATGATTCCCATCAAAAATGCAATCATGACCATTGTTTTTGTTGTCCTGTACATCAACGAAACTTTGGTACAAAGATAGGCACTAATTTTATTAGTGCACAAATTAGGTAGACTACGCGATTCTTTTCGTATGCGTTACATCCCATAAACACTGAGGAACTTGATCCGCATGATTTTCAATTGTTCCCACTCAAGATCTAGATCCGATAGTTCTTCTTTGGCTACATCCAGGCTGCTGGTTTCGCAACTCTTGAAATAATCCAGTATGTCTTCCTGGTCGTCCTCGTCAACCATTTGATCAATGGCATAATCAAGGTTGAGTTTTGTGCCACTGGCAACAATGGTTTCCATCACCTCCAGCAATTGCTCCATTTTCATGTCGCGGTTCTTGGCAATGGTATCCAGCCCTACTTTTTTATCGACTTGTTGAATGATAAAAACCTTGTCACCACTTTTGTTGACTACACTGCGCATCACAAATTCATCTGGCTTGGTAATGTCATTTTCAGCCACGTATTTCGCAATCAGGTCAACAAAAGTTTGTCCATAGCGGATGGCTTTGCCTTTGCTCACCCCGCTGATTTTCTCCAGCTCTGCAAGCGTTGTTGGATACTGGGTGGCCATGTCTTCCAGTGAAGTTTCAAGGAAGATCACAAATGGAGGAAGTTTTTTCTCTTTGGCAAACTGCTTTCTGAGCTCTTTGAGCATCTCGAACAACTGCGGATCCGTTGTAGCAGTTCCGCCAGCTTCTGCCACTGCTTCATCATCATCCTCATTGGCATCCTCATAGAAGTTGCCCATGGTCATGGAGAAGGATACCGGTTTTTTAAGGAACTGTGTACCCTCTTTGCTGATCTTCAATATGCCGTGTTCGGTAATGTCTTTCTGCAAAAGTCCTTCCAGCAACATCTGACGGATCAACGAGGTCCAGTAGAGTTCAGGCTCATCATCCCCTGTAGCAAAAACGGCAAGCTCATCATGCCTGTACATCTTGATTTGCGGGATCAGCCTGCCTATGGTGATGTTGACCACATAATCAGCTGCAAACCTTTCGTCCAGGGCCTTGATTACCTTGAGCAGTTTAACTGCATTGGCCTTTGCCTCAATCTGTTCTTTGGGATGCAAACAATTATCACAGGCACCACAATTATCCGCCATGTACTTCTCACCAAAATAATTCATCAGCACTTTTCTCCTGCACTGGCCACTTTCGGCAAAAGCAACCATCTCATCAATCAGCTGCCCTCCAACCTCTCTTTCACTCAGTTGCTTGTCGCGCAGAAAATGTTCCAGCTTGGAGACATCCTTGTGTGAGTAATAAAGAATACATTTCCCTTCCATGCCATCCCTGCCGGCCCTGCCTGTTTCCTGGTAATAGTTCTCCAGGCTCTTGGGAATATTATAATGAATGACGAAACGAATGTCTGGCTTATCGATGCCCATGCCAAAAGCGATGGTTGCCACAATCACCTGCATGTCTTCGTTCAAGAACTTGTCTTGGCGCTCAGCACGCAACTTGCTGTCGAGTCCAGCATGGTAAGCCCCTGCCTTGATACCATTGACGTTCAAGAGTTCAGCCAGCTCTTCGGTTGTCTTCCTGTTCAGTGTATAAATAATTCCACTCTTGCCCCTGTTCTCGTGGATGAACTTGACCATGCCTTTGATGGTTTGGTCTTTCCTGATCTTTGGCCTCACCTCGTATTCGAGGTTGGGTCTGTTGAAGGAGGAAATATAAATATCCGGGTTTCTTAGACCGAGGTTGTGTACGATATCTCCCTGAACCTTGGGTGTTGCGGTAGCGGTGAGCGCAATGACAGGCACTTTTGCATCAATTTGATCCATCATCTCCCGCAAACGGCGGTACTCTGGCCTGAAATCATGGCCCCATTCTGAAATACAATGCGCCTCATCCACAGCAAAAAAAGAAATTTTCAGGCCGCTGAAAAAATCCAGGTTCTCCTGACGGGTAAGCGTCTCCGGGGCAACGTAAAGCATTTTCGTGGTGCCGGCATTCAGGTCATCATGCACCTCCCTGATCTCCTTTTTTGTAAGGGTTGAGTTCAGAAAATGGGCCACATTGTCATTGCTGCTGTAACCCCTGACCAGGTCCACCTGGTTTTTCATGAGGGCGATAAGGGGAGAAACCACAATGGCACAGCCCTCGCTGATCATGGCAGGAAGTTGGTAACAAAGGCTTTTGCCGCCTCCGGTAGGCTTAATCACAAAACTGTCATTGCCATTGAGTACATTGTTGATAATGGCTTCCTGGTTACCCCGGAAAGCATCAAAACCAAAATATTGTCTGAGCGGAGAAAGCAGGTCATGCCCCGTTGCAGAATGGTGTATAGGATCTTTTGCTGTTTTTTTATTCTTGGATGAAGGCATTATAAGAAAGACTGGTATTGTTTAATTTCGTTCGAGTAATTATAACCAATAATTAGACAGAAAGTTGAATTTAGAGGTCATTTTGATACCGGTTTCATACAAATTTACCGATAATAGGGCAGAATTCCTCAGAGAACAGGCTTGCAAACATCTTTAAATTATTGGTACTTTTGCATTTCAACCGGCCTCAAGGGCTTAGCAACCATTGCAAATGCAAAATATCTCCGTAAAGGAAATCGCCAAACAAACCCTTTCCATCGAGGCGGCCTCACTCATGGAATTGAGGGAATTCATTGACGACTCATTTGTTGAGATTGTCCACCTCATCGACACCATGAAAGGAAGGCTTGTGGTCAGTGGAATCGGAAAAAGCGCCATCATCGGCCAAAAAATTGTTGCCACCCTCAACAGTACAGGAACCCCATCCATTTTCATGCACGCTGCAGATGCCATCCACGGTGACCTGGGTATGGTTCAGCAAGACGATATTGTAATGATCATCTCCAAAAGTGGAGAGAGCCCGGAGATCAAGGTATTGATTACCCTGATCAAGAACCTGGGCAACAAGCTGATTGCCATGGTGGGGAACCTGAACGCTACGCTGGCCATGGGTGCGGACTTGGTGCTCAATACCACCGTCAGCCAGGAGGCCTGCCCCAACAACCTTGCACCAACCTCCAGCACCACAGCCCAGCTGGCCATGGGTGATGCCCTCGCCGTATGTCTGATGGAAGTAAAGGGATTTTCCTCGGCTGATTTCGCAAAATTTCACCCCGGCGGCAGCCTGGGTAAAAAACTATACCTCCGGGTCAGCGACCTGAGCAAGTTGAACGAGCGTCCTGCTGTCAACCAAAACAGCTCGCTCAAGGATGTCATTGTGGAAATTACCAGAAAACGACTGGGTCTAACTGCAGTATTGGATGATGATGGTGTGCTGACAGGCGTAATCACAGATGGTGACCTGAGGAGAATGCTGGAAAAAGGGAATGACATCGTCCATACAACAGCAAAGGACATCATGGGCATCCATCCAAAAACAATTGAGGGAGATGCCCTGGCGGTTGATGCCCTCGACAGGATGAGAAAAAACAATATCACACAACTTATTGTTACAGAAGATAAAGACTATGCAGGTGTCATACATTTGCATGACCTGATAAGGGAAGGAATCATTTAAAAAAGCATTATGACGAACAACAACCATTATGTGGCCATCATGGCCGGTGGAATCGGAAGCAGGTTTTGGCCCATGAGCCGCACCTCTTATCCCAAACAATTCCTCGATATCCTCAATACGGGCAGGACGCTTATACAAGCCACCCATGACCGGTTCAAAAAATTCATTCCTTTAGAGAATATTTACATTGTCACCTCAGAGGAATATGTTGAAATCGTAAGGGATCAGCTTCCTGAAATTCCGGTTAAAAATATTGTAGCAGAACCCTCCAGAAAAAACACAGCGCCCTGCATTGCCTATATTTCCTACAAGCTGCAGCAATTGAATGAAAAAGGAACGCTGATTTGTGCCCCTGCAGACCATATCATCCTGGATGATACAGCATTCACCAAGGTTTGCCTTGAGGCCACAAGTTTTGTGAAAGCCCATAAGGCACTGATTACCCTGGGCATCAAACCCAGCCATCCCAACACGGGTTATGGCTATATCCAGTTTGAACAACAGCCTGCAAGCGACAATGTATACAAGGTGAAAACCTTTACCGAAAAACCGAATGCAGACCTTGCCAAAACCTTTGTATCCAGTGGGGAATTCCTTTGGAATGCGGGCATCTTTGTTTGGCAGGTGAACAATATTGTTGCGGCATTTGAAAAGCACCTTCCGGAACTGGCAGAAATATTTGAAGCTGAAAAGACTTTGTTCAATACCGAGAAAGAAAAAGCGGCCATTGAAAAAATCTATCCGCTTTGCACGAATGTGTCCATCGACTATGCGGTAATGGAAAAAGCAGACAACGTCTACATCATCCCTTCTTCTTTTGGCTGGAGCGATCTTGGAACCTGGAATTCTGCCCATGAAAACATGGAAAAGGATTACCTGGGCAATGCCGTTTCTGGATCTGAGGTGATGGTGATTGATGCAACACATAACATGGTGCATGTTCCCAACAACAAACTTGTTTTGCTCCAGGGATTGAACGACTATATCATTGTTGACACAGAGGATGTGCTGATGATCTGCAAAAAAGAAAAAGAGCAGGAGATCAAACAGTATGTTGCAGAAATCAAACGCAACAAAGGAGATAAATATTTGTAGGTGTAATGAGCGCCATTCAATCCAAACTCCCCAATACCGGCACCAGCATTTTCACTGTGATGAGCGCCCTCGCTGCTGAACATGGTGCCATCAACCTTGGCCAGGGGTTTCCGGATTTTCAGATGGATGAGGCCTTGGCAGCCTTGGCAGCCAAGGCCATCACCGATGGCCATAACCAGTATGCTCCCATGGCGGGATACATGCCGCTTCGGGAAGCCATCGCTGCAAAAATTCAACGATGCTATGGCAACAATTTTTGCCCTTCGGAACACATTACGATCACACCAGGCGGAAGCTATGCCATCTACACAGCCTTCACCACCATTCTGCAGCCGGGAGATGAAGTAATCGTTTTTGAGCCTGCCTATGACAGCTATATCCCCAATATCCTTGCCAATGGTGGCATTCCGGTCCGCATACCACTTGAATTTCCCACCTATAGGATCAATTGGGAAAAAGTAAAAAATGCCATTACCGGCAAAACCAAAGCCATCATCATCAACTCTCCGCATAATCCTACGGGCAGTGTGCTGGAACACGAAGACATTGTAACCCTACAAGATTTGCTGCACGATACCTCCATTTTTCTGATCAGTGATGAGGTTTACGAACATTTGGTTTTCGATGGATTGATGCACAACAGCATCCTGAAATATCCCGAATTGTTTTCAAGGAGTTTTGTTTGTTTTTCCTTTGGGAAGGTATACAACTGCACCGGCTGGAAGCTGGGCTACTGCGTTGCGCCATCTGCCCTCACTGCAGAGTTCAGGAAGATCCATCAGTTTGATGCCTTCTGTTGTTTTACACCAACACAGGTTGCCCTGGCTACCCATCTGCAGAAAGAAGAACGTTACCTACAGCTATCCTCCTTCATGCAACAAAAAAGGGACCTTTTTCTTCATGAAATGAAAGACTCGCCCTTTACCATGCTCAATTCATCGGGCAGTTATTTTGTTTGTGCAACGTATGAAAAACTAGGCAAGATGCCCGCGATGGAACTTGCCCTTCAGCTGACCAAAACAATTGGCGTAGCCACGATACCGGTTGCTGCATTTTATGCAGATGGAAACGATGACCAGGTATTGCGCTTCTGTTTCGCAAAGCGTGATGCAACCCTTCAAGAAGCCGCCAAAAAACTCTCTGGCATAGCGCAGATGAACCATTCAATGTTTTCATGAGGATTTGCCTGCTACACTGGTGATTCAAAGCACAGGGCATGTTCAGTAATTTTTTCTATTTTACAGTTTGAATCAATCCCTTCAAAGCAACAGCATGCTAAAAACTTCACTCTTAGCGCTATTTGTGCTATGTCTCACCACATCATCTGCACAGCAATCCAAGCCCAACATCATCTATATCTATGCAGACGACCTGGGGTATGGTGAGTTGGGTAGCTATGGGCAAACAAAAATCAAGACCCCCAACCTCGATCGCATGGCAAAAGAAGGAATGCGGTTCACACAACATTATAGCAGTGCTCCTGTTTGCGCACCATCACGCTGCATGTTGATGACAGGAAAACACCCGGGCCATTCCTATATCCGCGGCAACTATGAAATGGGGGGATTTGATGATGACAAGGAAGGCGGGCAAATGCCCTTGCATGAAGGTGCCTATACCGTTGCAAAAATGCTGAAGGAAAGGGGATACAATACTGCACTGGTTGG
>CANHSD010000040.1 GCA_947463105.1 Chitinophagaceae bacterium | reverse complement strand
TGGTTTTTCATAGGATATTGGATTTAAAACGGGCTGGATTTCTATCCTGGCCCTTTTTTTTGCTTTATCCTCCCATCAAGATGGGTTAAAAAAAATCCCTGCCGAAGCAGGGATAATCGTTTAAATTTCCGCCATTTGTGCAATTGCCTCGCTCTTGTAGAGGCCCTCATCCAATTTCTTCTTTGTTTCCTCAAACGCTGTTAAGGTCAATTGAATTTCTTCATCGGTATGAACGGCTGTTGGGATCAACCTATAAATGATGTGTCCTTTGGGAATGACAGGGTAGACCACAATGGAGCAGAAAATATGATAGTTTTCCCTCAAGTCGGTGACCATGTAGGTTGCTTCCTCAACACCACCTTTCATGTACACTGGCGTAACAACAGAGTCAGTTTTTCCAATATCAAACCCTTTTTCTTTCAGGCCGTTTTGCAATTTTAACGCATTTTCCCAAAGTTTGGCTTTCAGGGATGGCTGTGTTTTGAGCATTTCCAGCCTTTTGAGGTTTCCGATGACCAGGGGCATGGGAAGGGATTTGGCGAATATCTGGCTCCTGATATTGTACCTTACGTAATCTATGATTTGTTTGGGCCCTGCAACAAAAGCACCAATCGATGCCATTGATTTGGCAAAGGTGGAAAAATAGAGGTCAATCTCATCCTGCACGCCCTGGGCTTCTCCCGCACCTGCACCTGTTTCGCCAAGTGTGCCAAAACCATGGGCGTCGTCCACCAGCATCCTGAATGAATATTTTGGCCTTAGGGCAGCGATTTCTTTCAGTTTTCCCTGGTCTCCGGCCATGCCAAATACACCTTCTGTGATCAGTAAAATCCCTCCTGCATGCTGTTTTTCAATCAATGCGGTGGCTCGCTGCAGCTGCTTTTCGCAGTCATCAATTTCATTGTGTTTGAATACAAACCGGTGCCCTTGGTGCAGCCTCAATCCATCAATGATACAGGCGTGGCATTCGGCATCATATACAATCACATCATGGCGTGAACACAGTGCATCGATGAGGCTGAGAATACCCTGGTAACCGAAATTGAGCAAAATAGCATCTTCCTTCATTTCAAACGCTGCCAACTGCCTTTCAAGTTCTTCGTGGTGATTGGTGTTCCCGCTCATCATCCTGGCTCCCATGGGAGCTGCCAGACCAAACTCGGCTGCGGCATCGGCATCGGTCTTCCTGATGACTGGGTGGTTGGCAAGTCCAAGATAATTGTTAAGGCTCCAGACAATTTTTTCTTTGCCCCTGAAGTTCATCCTGCTGCCAATTTCACCTTCCAGTTTTGGGAAGGCAAAATAACCATGTGCTCTTTCACGGTGCTGCCCAAGTGGACCTGAGTTCTTGATCAGTCTTTCGAAAATATCTGCCATACGCGTAGGAGTTTTGATTTTAGGTTACTGCAAAGATAAAAATTTTAAAAATAACATTATCCAACAGGATGTTCATAAAATCCGCGGTTCCAACCTCTGCATTCCCATACCTTTGTCAAGCTAAAAATTAAAAGCGATGACACGAAAGAACATTATGGTAATAATGGCCCTGTTGGTGATGTACAGCAACAGTTTTGCTCAGAAAATTGCAGCCAGTGCCAAACCTAAACTGGTTGTTGGGGTCATGGTTGACCAAATGCGCTGGGATTATTTGTACAGATATCAACACAGGTATGGACAGAATGGATTGAAAAGGGTGTTGCGAGAGGGATTTTCCTGTGAAAATGCACAGATTTCCTATGCGCAAACTGTAACAGCCGCCGGCCATGCCAGCGTTTACACAGGCTCAGTTCCAGCCATCAATGGCATCATGGGCAATGAATGGTATGATAGGTCTCTGAAGCGGGATGTTTATTGTGTGGAGGATGACGCTGTTAAAATTGTTGGTGGAACCGGAAAAGGCGAACCCATGTCTCCTAAAAACCTGATCACCACTACCATTACCGATGAACTGGAACTGGCCACCAATTTCAGGTCTAAAGTGATTGGTGTGGCCATCAAGGACAGGGGAAGCATTTTGCCCGCTGGCCATGCTGCAGACGGGGCTTATTGGTATGATCCAAGTTCCGGTAATTTTGTTTCGAGCACCTGGTACATGAAGGAAATTTCGCCTTGGGCAGCTGCTTTTAATCAAAGAAAGCTCATTGATTCATGTTATAGGCTCAACTGGAACCTTAGTCATCCCATTGAGACCTATACCCAAAGTGATGTAAACAATCCATCCTATGCCAAAAATCCATTCCCTCGAAAACTCGAATCGAATGTTGGCAAGAATTATGGGGCAATTTCGGCTACGCCGTGGGGCAATACCTTGACCCTGGAATTTTCAAAAGCTGCTGTGGAAGCAGAGTCAATGGGGATGGACAGCATCACGGATTTTCTGGCCATCAGCCTTTCATCTCCAGACTATATTGGGCATGCATTCGGCCCTAATGCAATTGAAATAGAAGACAATTACATCAAGCTTGACAGGGAATTTGAATTGTTTTTCAATTACCTGGACAAGAAAGTAGGAAAGGGCAATTACCTATTTTTCCTGACCGCAGACCATGCGGTAGCCCATGTTCCCGCATTTCTTCAGGAGCACCAAATCCCTGCAAAAACGATGAAAACCAGCAAGAAGGCTGAGGAAGCAACCATGAAAAAGTTTGGTTTGAAAAAGCTGGTGGAGGCATCCGCCAACTATCAATTGTACTTGAACAGAAAATCCATTGATTCTGCAGGTCTTGATTTTGGAGCTGTCAAATCAGACCTGATTGCGGAATTAAACAAAGAAGAAGATGTATTGCTGGCTTTTGACAATGCGTCTATCAATGCGGTCAATCTTCCTTCAGAGTTCAAGGAAATGTTCATCAAAGGATTTAACCATAAGCTGGCAGGAGATATTCAGGTAGTCTACAGGCCAGGATATTTTTTCAGCAATTCGAATACAGGAACAACCCATGGATCCATGTATCCTTATGATGCCCATATTCCTTTGCTTTGGATGGGATGGGGTGTGAAGCAGGGACTTACCCATAGAAAAGTGTACATGAGTGATATTGCTGCTACCCTCGGGGCCATTTTGAAAATCCAGGTGCCCAGTGGCAATCTTGGCAGTGCGATACAAGAACTGATCAAATAACAAAAGCAGCATATCATGCAACAATATTTGGACCTGGTAAAGCATATCATTGAGAAAGGGACCGACAAAACGGATCGGACGGGGACAGGTACCCGAAGCATTTTCGGATACCAGATGCGGTTCAACCTGCAGGATGGATTTCCCATGGTAACAACCAAAAAGCTCCACCTCAGGAGCATCATTCATGAATTGCTTTGGTTTCTCAAAGGAGAGACGAACATCAAGTACCTCAAGGAAAATGGTGTTGGCATTTGGGATGAGTGGGCCAATGAGAATGGTGAGCTGGGCCCTGTATATGGGAAACAATGGCGTTCATGGTCTGGTGCTGATGGCAAGGTCTATGATCAGATTACTGACCTGATCAAACAGATCAAGCAAACCCCCGACAGCAGAAGGCTGATCGTCAGTGCCTGGAATGTGGCTGAGCTACCCCAAATGGCCCTGATGCCTTGTCATACAATCTTTCAGTTTTATGTTGCGGATGGAAAACTTTCATGTCAGCTTTACCAGCGCTCTGCCGATGTATTTCTAGGCGTGCCTTTCAATATTGCCTCTTATGCTTTATTGACCTTGATGGTGGCCCAGGTTTGCGACCTTGAGCCTGGGGATTTTGTGCACAGTTTTGGCGATGTTCATCTCTACAACAATCATGTTGAGCAGGCACACCTGCAGATGTCAAGAGATCCATTCCCTTTGCCCACAATGAAAATCAATCCTGAGGTAAAGGATATTTTTGGATTCAAGTTTGAAGATTTTACCCTGGAGGGATACCAGTCTCATCCGGGCATCAAAGCACCAGTGGCCGTATAATTCAATTTCATTATCATGATCATTTCAATAGTTGTTGCCGCTTCAGAAAACAATGCCATAGGGCTTGAAAACGCACTGCTTTGGAAGCTTCCCAATGACATGAAGTTTTTCAAGAACCTTACATGGGGGATGCCCGTCATCATGGGTAGAAAAACCTTTGAATCAATGGCCTCCAAGCCTTTGCCAGGCAGGATCAATATTGTGATCAGCAGGAATCCCAATGCGCTTCCAATCACGGAAAATGTATGGCCTGCCAGCAGCCTTGAAAATGCCCTTGCCCTTGCCCATTCATCCGATTGTCGGGAAGCATTTGTCATTGGTGGTGGAGATATTTACAAGCAGTGCATCACAATGGTTGATCGCATTTACATGACGAGGGTGAATGCCACCTATCCTGACGCAGATACATTTTTCCCTGCCATTGATGAATCCTTGTTCAGGATTGAGCATGCAGTTGATATGCCTTCCGATGAAAAACATGCCCAATCCTATCGTTTTGAGACCTGGCATAGGTTTGAGGATACAAAAGCTTAAAGCAAAACATGTACAACAGCTTTCAACTAGCATGGAAATTCCTGGTTTACCTGTTGACCTCATCCAATGGAAAAGGGCATGGGGTTCATTCGCCCTTTGTTTTTGATTTTATTGTTAACGTGCTGAGGGGGAAAGAGGAGGATGTTCAGGCTTTTAAAAAGATTGAAGCCAAACGAAGGGAGTTTGAACATTCAAACCTGGTCCTGGATGTGCTTGACTTGGGTGCTGGGTCCAGTTCCGGTAAACAAAATCAGCGGACTATTTCTTCTATTGCAAAACGTGCGGCCAAACCTTCCAGGTTTGCAAGGCTTTTTTACCGCATCATTTCGTATTATCAAATCGACTCGGTCCTAGAGTTGGGCACCTCCCTTGGACTTACGACCAGGTATTTGTCTATTGCCGAACCCCAGCATGGTGTCATCTCCATTGAGGGGGCACCTGCCATTGCCAATTTCACATCAGAAAGCCTCGCTGAGGAGGGTATTCGCAATACAACCATCCTGACCGGAGATTTCAAAGACCATCTCCCTTCCGCAATGGCATCCATGAAAGGCAGTAAGCTGGTATTTTTTGATGGCAACCACCAGTATCAGCCTACCCTTGATTATTTCGAAGCGGCACTTGAGGTGATAGGGGATGCTGACATCCTGATTTTTGACGACATCCACTGGAGCAAAGACATGGAAAAAGCCTGGTCAGTAATTAGAAATAATGAAAAAGTAAGCTGTACCATTGATTTGTTTTTTATTGGCATCGTTTTTTTTAGAAAAGAATTCAAGGAAAAGCTTCATTTTGCTATACGTTTCTAATTTTGCAAAAATTACTGCATTGTAAATTTGATTAACTTCGCAACCTCAAACAATCCCCATGATCGTTGGTGTTTTAAAAGAAGCTGCCCCCGAAACAAGGGTTTCCCTTATTGCAGAAGGCGCTGCACAATTAGTAAAGAAAAATATTTCAGTTTGGATCGAAAGTGGCGCAGGCATGAATGCCTATTGCGCTGATGATGATTACCGTGCTGTGGGTGCTGAAATCAAATCTGCTGCGGAGATCTCATCCACCGCAGATGTGGTCTTGTCTATCCATGCGCCCTCCATTGAGGTCAGGAATGGCGTTGTGCTAATTGGCATGTACCAGGCAAGGTTCCAGACCGATCGCATCAAACAATGGACTGACAAAGGAGCTGTGGTATACAGCATGGAATTGTTGCCCAGAACGACAAGGGCGCAAAGCATGGATATCCTTTCCAGTCAGGCAAACATTGCAGGTTACAAGGCTGTGCTCACTGCCGCGAATGCCTATGGTCGTTATTTTCCCATGTTCATGACAGCTGCCGGTAGCGTTGCACCTGCTAAAATGCTGATATTGGGAGCGGGTGTTGCAGGGCTTCAGGCCATTGCCACCGGCAAAAGATTGGGTGCAGTAGTTGAAGTGTTTGACACCAGGCCAGCTGTAAAAGAAGAAGTACAAAGCCTTGGTGCAAAGTTCATTGAAGTGCCAGGAGCTGCTGATGCTTCAACAGCGGGTGGATATGCGGTTGAACAATCTGAAGAGTATAAAAATAACCAGCAAGCAAAGATTGCAGAGAGTGTTGCCAAAGCTGATATCATCATTACTACGGCACAGATACCAGGAAAAAAAGCACCCATCCTCATCACGGCGGAAATGCTGAACACCATGCGCAGGGGCAGTGTAATCATCGACCTCGCTGCGTCTACCGGAGGAAATACCCCAATGACCAAAGACCGCGAAACAGTTCATTACAATGGGCTGACCATCATTGGAGACAGCAATCTTCCTGCAACCATGCCATCAGATTCCAGCAAGTTGTATGGAAAAAATATCCTCAACTTTCTTCAGTTGATCACCAACAAGGAAGGCCAGCTGATTACCGATGCTGAAGACGAACTGGTAAAAGGGGCAAGGGCCATCGCACAATAAAAAAACAAAATCATATTCAACATGAATCAGATCTTGAACTGGATTGCTGCTCATCAGGAAATGGCCTACATCGTCATTCTGATGATTTTTGTGGGAATTGAAATCATCGGAAAAGTTCCCAGTGTTTTGCATACGCCCTTGATGAGTGGTGCCAATGCCATCCATGGCGTGGTCATCATTGGTGCCATCATTGTCATGGGGCAGGCCGAAGAGGGCAATACCATAGCCCTTGTATTGGGCTTTTTGGCAGTGATTCTTGGGACACTGAATGTGGTTGGAGGATTTGTGGTGACAGACAGGATGCTTGAAATGTTTAAAAAGAAAAAATAATTTATCTCTAAATAGGATACCATGGAATTGAACTTGCTTGTGTTTTGCTATTTGTTGGGATCTGTAACATTTATTGTTGGATTGAAAATGCTTTCCAATCCAGTGTCAGCCCGGAATGGAAATCTTGTTGCCGCTGCAGGGATGTTTGTAGCTATTCTGGGTACCATTTTCCTCTATGAGGATGAAGGGAAAAAGTTGGGCAATTATGGTTGGATTTTTTCTGCACTCGTGATCGGAACCATCGTAGGAACATTGATGGCCAAGCGGGTAAAAATGACCGCCATGCCTGAAATGGTAAGTCTTTTCAATGGAATGGGCGGGGCATGTGCGGCACTCATTTCTGTAATAGAATTCAGGCATTTGATCCATGGTTATGATCCGGCTAATTATGCAAGTACAGGGTATTCTTTCTTTTCTTCCTTGGATGGAACGACAATGCTCATCATATTTTTGGGCCTGATCATTGGAACGGTTTCTTTTTCCGGTAGCATGATTGCCTGGGGAAAGTTGAATGGCAAGATCAAAGATTTCGCCTTCAAAGGCCAGCATATCATCAACCTGGTGATACTGGTACTCAATATTGCCATTGCGGCCTTTATCATTGTTGCAAGGCCAGAAGAAACACCTTTGTTTTTTTATGCTATACTCTTGCTATCCATTCTTTATGGTGTGTTTTTTGTTTTGCCCATTGGAGGTGCAGACATGCCGGTGGTGATTTCACTGCTGAACTCTTTTACGGGTGTTGCTGCAGCATGCGGAGGATTTTTATATGACAACAAAGTAATGCTCACGGGAGGAATTTTGGTTGGTGCTGCTGGAACGTTATTGACCATGTTGATGTGCAAGGCGATGAACAGGTCTTTGAGCAATGTATTGATTGGTTCTTTTGGAAGCAGTGCTGCTGCCTCTGGTGGTGCAGGGCCGCAAGGTGGAACCTACAAGGAAATTTCCCTGAGTGATGCTGCTGTTGTCATGAGTTATGCCAACAAGGTGATGATTGTTCCTGGCTATGGACTTGCTGTTGCCCAGGCACAGCACATCTGTCATGAACTGGAAAAGACTTTGGAAGCAAAAGGTGTTGAAGTGAAATACGCCATCCATCCCGTTGCAGGAAGGATGCCGGGTCACATGAACGTTTTGTTGGCTGAGGCTGATGTCAGTTATGAAAAACTGCTTGAAATGGAATTGGCCAATGAGGAGTTTAAATCAACTGATGTTGTCCTGATTTTGGGAGCCAACGACGTGGTCAACCCTGCGGCAAAATCTGATCCTTCTTCTCCCATCTATGGAATGCCCATATTGGAAGTTGAACAGGCAAAGCATGTCATTGTCAACAAGCGCAGCATGAAGCCAGGATATGCAGGGATTGAAAACCAGTTGTTTTTTCAGCCCAAAACTTCCATGCTTTTTGGCGATGCCAAAAAGGCCTTGCAGGATTTGCTTGCAGAAGTGCGCAGCATCTAACATTTTTATTGCATCGATTTGAGGAATTGATTGCGTAATTTTATGCAATAATAATTCCTCTATGCGGCTGTTACATATTTGCCTGTTCCTGACGGTTTTTCATCCCAGTTTTGCTCAGCAAAAAATTACTGGTTTCTTCCAGCAGAATGCCCAACGGCAGCTGGCGTTCGAAAAGCAATTCGATTCCTTATTGAGCACATCCAATCAAGACGAATGGATGAAATTCCTGACTGCGGGGCCACATCATATTGGATCAGCAAAAGGCAAGGCCAATGCAGCGTACAAAGCCACATTGTTTCGCCAGTGGGGCTATGAAACTGAACTGGCCGAATACCATGTTCTTTTCCCAACACCGAAATTTCGATCACTGGAATTATTGGGTGATAAACCCTACAAAGCCAGGCTTGAGGAGCCAGTGATGGCAGAAGACAAAACCTCAGGAATCAAATCAGAACAGCTTCCAACCTACAATGCGTATTCTGCCGATGGAGATGTTACTGCAGAACTTGTTTTTGTGAACAGGGGAATTCCTGCAGATTATGAGGAGCTGGAAAGAATGGGCATCAGTGTAAAAGGAAAGATAGTCATCGCAAAATATGGTGGGTCCTGGAGGGGTATCAAGCCCAAGGTGGCAGCAGAACATGGCGCCATTGGTTGTATCATTTATTCTGATCCTTCAGATGATGGATATGTTGCCGGTGATGTTTATCCCAAAGGCCCATACAGGCCTGGTCAGGGGGTTCAACGGGGTTCTGTCATGGATATGCCTGTTTATCCTGGCGATCCAACAACACCTGGCTATGGTTCAACCGAAAATGCAAAGCGATTGGGCCGTGAAGAGGTGACAACCATTATGAAAATTCCCGTCTTGCCCATTTCGTATGAAGACGCTCTTCCTTTGTTGCAATCGCTCAAAGGGCCAGTTGTTCCTGATGGATGGAAGGGCGGTTTGCCTATTACCTATCACGCAGGACCAAGTACAAGCAAGGTCAGGCTTCATTTGGAATTCAACTGGGACATCAAACCCCTTTACAATGTCATCGCAAAGATGAAAGGGTCCCATTTCCCTGATCAGTGGGTCATCAGGGGAAATCACCATGATGGCTGGAACATGGGAGCAGCAGATCCTATCAGTGGCATGGTGGCAGAAATGGAAGAGGCAAGGGTGATTGGCGCATTGGCCAAGAAAGGATTTTTACCCAAACGGACGCTGGTTTTCTGTGCCTGGGATGGTGAAGAGCCAGCCTTGCTGGGATCTACAGAATGGGTTGAAGACCATGCGGCAGAACTGCAAAAGAAAACAGTGGCCTATCTTAATTCAGACGGCAACAGCAGAGGCTTTCTGGGAATTGGCGGATCCCATGCCTTGGAAAACTTTTTCAATGAAGTGGCTGCTGATGTACAAGATCCACAAACTGGGGTGAGTGTGCTGGAACGAAAATATGCCAAAACGTTGGCATCCGCAGACCGGAGTACCAAGGCCAAAATCCTGGGCAACCGGTACATGAAAATCAGTGCCCTTGGCGCAGGTTCAGATTATTCTCCTTTCTTTCAACACCTCGGTATTCCTTCCGCCAACATTGGCTTTGGTGGGGAAGGCAGTGGCGGTGAATACCATTCTATTTACGATTCTCATGATCATTTCACGCGCTTCAAAGACCCAGGATACCATTATGGCACAGCATTGGCAAAAACAGCTGGTCGGGCCATGTTGCGCCTGGCCAATGCTGATGTTTTGCCATTTGATTATAACACACTTACAGGAACCATTACAGAATACCTCACAGACCTGAAGGCCATGTTGGAGCAACTCCGCAGCGATGCTGAAATGGAAAATAAACTGATTAATGACAAAGTATACCAGCTTGCTGCAGATCCACAATTGAAATTTGCATTGCCCAAAACCAAATTATCGGTACCCTATCTCGAATTCAGCCCTGTTGAAAATGCAATAGCAGTATTGAAAAAAGATACTGAGGCGTTGAAAAAAAGGTTGTCGGGGGCTGATCAATTGGATGCTGTACAATTAGACAAATTGAATGCCATTCTTTATCAAGCAGAACAAAAGTTGCTTTACGAAAAGGGTTTGCCAAGAAGACCTTGGTACAAACACCAGATCTATGCCCCAGGCTTTTATACAGGGTATGGAGTGAAAACCCTTCCTGGCATAAGAGAAGGAATCGAAGAGGGGAACTGGTCTGAAGCCCAGGAAAGGATTCGCATACTTGCCAGTACTTTGGCTGATTTTGATTCAACCATAAAGGCTGCATTGGCCATGTTCAACTGATGTTGCTCAAAGAAGATTTTATCCAATCACTGCAAGGTTGTGAAGGGTTTCTGCCCGTTGAAATGATGTCTGCTCATCAGGAAGCCACTCCAGTTTCTGTTCGCTTGAATCCTCTGAAGGTGAGGGGGCCTGAAAATGTATTTCCTGCAGAGAATACCGGAGAAATGGTTGCCTGGTGCGCCAACGCTTTTTACCTCAACAGCAGGCCAAGCTTCACCAAGGATCCTCTTTTTCATGCAGGTGCATTTTATGTACAGGAAGCATCCAGCATGTTCATCCATCATCTTGTTTCCACTGTTTTGAAAGATAAAACCGGACTGATGGCATTGGACCTTTGTGCCGCTCCGGGCGGGAAGACCACTTTACTGTCTTCTTTGCCTCATTTCCGGCTTGTGCTTGCCAATGAGATCATACAGACTCGCGTTCCTGTTTTGCAGGAAAATACCATCAAATGGGGCGCAGGACATGTTTTTGTTTCAAACAATGATCCCATCGATTTTGAAAAAATGGGTGCCCTATTTGACCTGGTACTGGTCGATGCTCCCTGCAGTGGGAGTGGCCTGTTCAGAAAAGATGCGGCAGCAATGGATGAATGGAATCCAGGGCTGGTAAGCTTCTGCTCCGCCAGGCAAAAAAGGATTCTCGCCAGTGCCATGCATTCGGTTCTTGAAGGGGGTTATCTGTTGTATTCCACTTGTTCTTACTCGAAAGAGGAAAACGAGGAGAACTTGGATCAAATCATGGACGCCGGACTTTTTGAATCTATTTCCGTTGATGTTCCTCTTGAGTGGAATGTTGTAGAGAGCATTTCTACAATCAAAAAAGCAAAAGGATACAGGTTTTATCCCAACAAGCTAAGGGGGGAAGGATTTTTCTGTGCCATCTTCCAAAAAACTGGGACAAGGTATTCCGGGAGTCAACATGTTGCCGGAAAGCTGGACCTCGTAAAGCCACCTTCCGTTTTGGAAGATTGGATTATCCCTTCTCCACAGTTGAGGTTCTTTAAAAAAGAGAATGAGCTTTTTGCAGTAGATGAAATCAATTTGCCAGCGCTTCATCAGTTCAAGGCGTCATTAAGGATAAGGAAATCAGGGTTGAGGTTGGGCACTGAAATCAGGGCTGAACTTATTCCAGATCATGAGCTTGCCATGTCAAGTCTTTTATCTGAAAATGTCCAGGTTTTGGATCTTGCTTTCGAGGAAGCCATTGCCTATTTAAGAAAAGATACCATTGATCATGAGGGCTCTGGAAAAGGTTGGAGCCTCGCAAGATTCAAGGGCCTCGGTTTGGGTTGGGTGAAATTGGTTCAGGGAAGGGTTAAGAATCATTATCCCATGTCCTGGAGAATTTTGAAGAGGGATTGAGAAATGTTAAAATTCTTAAAGAGCGATCGCTTTTCTCGAATCTGACTTGCAGTTGTAGTAAATATCTTTTAATTTGTAACGTAACCAATTTGTATGAAGACAGTTTTGCTTGCATTTATCTTGCTGATTTCCTCATCTCTTATGGGACAACAGCAAAAATTAATTGTGCGTAATTTCGGCAGCCAGCTATACCTGGAACACAAGGTGGCTCCCAAAGAGAATTGGTACAGTGTTGGTCGAATTTACTTCATCAGCCCAAAAGAAATTGCTGCTTTCAACCAGCTTTCCATGGAAAAGGGTTTGAGCATAGGTCAGTTGTTGAAAGTCCCGCTCAAGAAGGAAAATTTCTCACAATCAACACCTATTGATAATGCCGGTGGAATGGTGGTCCATATAGTCCAACCCAAAGAGGGATTGTATAAACTTGCCCAACGCTATAATCTAGACAGGGAATTGTTGAAAAAAATGAATGGGCTCTCCTCTGATCAGATCAATGCCGGCACCAATCTGGTCATTGGTTATTTGATTCCATCAGGGGAGCTTGTGGTTTCAGTTGCGCCAACCAGTCCTGAAAAAACAATTCCTGAGATACCTAAACCTACAAAAGCTGCTGAGAAAGAAGCAGTTGTAGAAGAAAAAGCAAAAAAAACTGCACCTCCTTCTGAAGCCGCTGCACCAGCGCCCCAGCCTTTGGCCAAAAGCAATCAAACTGCAGCTCCGGTAAAGGTTGCTGAGGAGGAGGTTGAGGCGTCAAAGCCAGTTGCTTTGAGCTCAAAATCAAGCAACAGTCAGGCCTTGAAACCAGAAAAAAGTTATTTCTCTTCCTTATTTGAGCAACAATCAAAGGAGGGTAAACAACAAAAGCTTGAAAATTCCGTTTATGGGGTTTTTAAGAGCACCAGCGGATGGCAGGATGGAAAGTATTATGTTTTGATGAACAATGTGGTGCCTGGAACCATCGTGAAATTGGTCAGGAAGTCTACGGATAAAGCGGTTTTCGCCAAAGTGCTTGGATCGGTTCCTCCAGGTAAGGAAAGTGAGGGGTTGGGATTGAGGATGAGCAATGCTGCTATCGCTGCACTTGGATTGGGCGATACTGGCAATGATGTGGACCTGGTATGGTTCAATTAAACAACGTACACAATCAATAACATGTCTACAGAAAGAAAATTTCAGGCCCCTCCAAGTCTTGCTCCTTATGTAGGCCCATGGGATAAAGAGGTAGTAAAGCATCTTTTGCGCAGAGCCATGTTTGGTGCCAAAAAAGATGACATCCTTTATTTTACTGGCCTTGGGCTCAATGGCTCCATCGATCAACTTTTAGACACAAACCTACCCATGCCGGCACCTCCTGTAAAGGAGTATGCTGTTGGGAATGCCTTGATGCCTGATACACTCATCGGCCCTGGTGAAACATGGGTAAATGACCCCAATAATGATGGTACCATTGCTTCTTATCGCAGATCATCTTTCAAGAAATGGTGGGTGGGCAACCTGATCAACCAGGACAGGACGGTTAGAGAAAAAATGTGCATTTTTTGGCACAATCATTTTTCAACAGAGTCCAATGATGTCAGCAATGCCCAATATGTTTATAAACATCATAATCTTATTCGTTCCAGTGCGCTAGGCAATATCAAGTCCCTGACGAGGGCCATGTCTGTTGATCCGGCCATGTTGGTTTATTTGAATGGGCAAAACAACAACAAGGCAGTACCTGATGAAAACTATTCCCGCGAAATCCAGGAACTCTTTGTGATTGGAAAAGGACCCAATGCTGATTTCAGTGAATCTGATGTAAAGGAAGCTGCAAAACTGCTCACCGGTTGGAGAATCAACGCCACAAAAATCGAAGCTTTTTTTGATTCCAACCGTCATGATTCTACCAACAAACAATTTTCTTCCTTTTACGGCAACAAGGTAATTGCAGGAAGAACCGGGGCAACAGCTGGAGATTTGGAGTTGACCGATCTCATCAATATGCTTTTTGCCAATGATGAAGCAGCCCTTTTCCTTTGCAGGAAATTGTACATCTGGTTCATTTACTATAAAATTACACCAGAGGTTGAAGCAGGGGTCATTGCACCACTGGCGAAACTCTTAAGGGACAGCAATTATGAGGTTAAGCCAGTCTTGAAAGCATTGCTAAGCAGCGATCATTTTTTTGACATGATGAACAGGGGCTGTCAGATCAAGAGTCCCGTTGACATGATGATTGGCCTGCTGAGAGAATTTGAAGTTAAATTTCCTGCACCTGATATGTATGCAACTAACTATGGTGTTTGGAACCAGATGCTGAGTTATTTCACCAACCTTCAGCAAAACCTGGGAGATCCGCCAGATGTGAGTGGATGGAAAGCTTATTATCAACAGCCAGGTTTTTATGAATACTGGGTCAATTCAGATACCCTGCCGAAAAGAATTCAATACCTTGAAGCACTTGTAACCAGTGGCTATACCGTAAGTGGCTTTAAGGTTGTGGTTGACGGTGTGAACTATGTGAGAAAGATGCCAGCGCCCAGGGATCCCAATAAGTTGATAGATGAATTGGCTGACCATGTCTTGGGTATCAACATTTCCGCGCAACACAAGGCACAGCTGAAAAGGGATATTTTGTTGTCTGGCCAGTCTGATGATCTGTATTGGGCGACAGCCTGGGATTTGTATATCTCCACACCATCCAATGCAGCCAATACGAAATACGTCACTACCGCCATCACCAATTTGATCAAATACATGGTTGGTCTTCCTGAATATCAACTTTGTTAATCCGTATAACATGAACAGAAGAAAATTCCTCAATGGATACCTGCCTGCTGGTGTAATGATTCCTTCCTTTGTCAATGGCATGGGCTTCAAGGCATTTGAATCAGGGCATACTTTCCTGAACAACATGCTGCTTCCCGGTGGCGACAATGACAGGGTATTTGTCGTTATTCAGTTGAATGGAGGCAATGATGGTTTGAATACTGTTATACCGCTTGATCAGTTCAGCAAGTACCAGAATGCAAGAAAGAACATCTTTATTGAGGAGTCAAAAGTGTTGCGGTTGAATGGCGTTGACAATGTTGGGCTCCATCCTGCAATGACGGGTATGCAACAGCTTTACAATGATGGGAAGCTGCATGTGGTGCAATCAGTGGGCTATCCCCAGCCCAATTTTTCACATTTCAGGGCAACGGATATCTGGATGAGTGCATCAGACAGCAGGCAAGTATTGAACACCGGTTGGCTTGGCCGTTTCCTTGATGAAATGTATCCGGGATTCCCAATTGGATATCCAAACAGCAATATGACAGATCCCTTGGCCATTCAAATTGGTTCTGTTACTTCTTTGACGTTGCAAGGGGCTGCTCAACCACTGGGAATGAGCATTTCCAATCCCAATTCGTTCTACAGCTTTGTCAACAACCAGATAGACCCTGCGCCCAATAGTTATGCAGGCAAAGAGCTGAATTATATAAGGGAGATGTCAAAGCAAACCCAGAAATTTGGAGAGGTCATCAAGACGGCCAATGGCAAGGTTACCACGCAATCACCTTATCCAACCAGTAACTCCCTGGCTGATCAACTCAAGATTGTAGCCAGGTTGATCAAGGGTGGTTTGAAGACAAAAATATACATGGTGAACTATGGCGGTTTTGATACACATGCCAACCAGACAGTTGTTGCAGATACCTCCATCGGTTCGCATGCAACATTGTTGGGCAATGTGAGCAATGCCATCAAGGCTTTCATGGATGATCTTAAGTTTCAGGGGATAGAGGAGCGTGTAGTGGGAATGACCTATTCAGAGTTTGGCCGACGGGTTCTCAGCAATGGATCCAATGGTACTGACCATGGTGCAGCTGCTCCGCTATTTGTTTTTGGTGCAATGGTACAGGCGGGTGTCAGCGGTACAAATCCAATTTTGCCCATGAATCCAACTGTAGGAGACAATGTTCCTTACCAATATGATTTCAGGAGTGTTTATGCCAGTATCCTTTCCAATTGGCTCTGTGTAAATGATACTACCCTGAACAATGTAATGTTGAAGAACTTCCAGAAACTGCCATTGACAAAATTGGGTACCTGCTCGATCTTGAATCCGGTAGGAAATCCTGATCAACTGATTGTGGTTTACCCCAATCCATTCCATAAAAAAGTAACCATTCAATTCAAATCTGCTGGTGGCCATACCATGATCCAGGTAATGGATTCATCTGGCCGTCTGGTGAAGATACTCATCGATGCGAATTTTGAAGCTGGTACCTTCAG
>CANHSD010000039.1 GCA_947463105.1 Chitinophagaceae bacterium | reverse complement strand
CAGCGATACAATGACCGAGGGCAAAATCGTCAAATGGAACAAGAACGTAGGCGATACGGTCAAAAGTGATGATGTACTGGCAGATGTGGAAACAGACAAGGCCACCATGGAAGTGGTGGGCTATGCAGACGGCACCTTGCTTTACATAGGCATAAAAGAGGGAGAGGCTGCCAAAATCAATGAAATCATTGCCATCGTTGGGAAGCCTGGCGAAGACATACAAAGCTATCTGGCAGCAGAAACTGGTGCTTCAACCCCTGCCCCTGCTCCGGTTGCCGCAACCCCAGCTGCTGCAACCAGTCAAGCGCCTGTTGTCACTCCAGAACAACTGGGTGTTACAGTGATTAGAATGCCGTTGCTGAGTGATACCATGACTTCAGGAAAAATTGTTCAATGGAATAAAAAAGTGGGTGATGCCGTCAAAAGTGATGACAACCTCGCCGATGTTGAAACAGACAAAGCTACCATGGAAGTGGTTGGTTATGCAGATGGAACCTTGCTGCACATTGGTGTTGCTGAAGGGGAATCTGCCAAAATCAATGACGTAATTGCGATCATCGGCAAAGCCGGAACCGATATTACAGGATTGCTTGGCTCCCTCAACTCAAATGGAACCACCCCGGCGGCGGCAGCCATATCGGCTCCAGCACCTGCTCCAGTTGCAGCCAGTACGCCAGCAGCAGCAGCTTCCAATGAAAGTACAGACGGAAGGCTTAAAGCCTCCCCGCTTGCCAAAATACTTGCCAAAGACAAGGGCATTGACCTCTCCAAAGTCATTGGATCAGGAGATGGCGGAAGAATCATCAAAAAGGATGTAGACGACTTTAAGGCAGCGCCTGTTGCAGCCCAAACAGCATCCCCAGCAGTTGCAAAAATCCTGGTATCAGGACAAGAAGGATACACAGATACACAGCTTACTTCGATGCGCAAAACCATCGCAAGAAGACTTGGGGAGAGCATGTTCACTGCACCTCATTTCTACCTTACCATGGAAATTTGCATGGACAATGCCATCAAAGCCCGTGTACAAATGAATGAGGTAAGCCCTACCAAAATTTCTTTCCAGGACATGCTGATCAAAGCATCGGCACTGGCATTGAAAAAACATCCTGCAGTAAACAGCAGCTGGATGGGAGATTTCATCAGAACCTACGACCATGTGCATATTGGCTCTGCCATTGCCCTGCCAGAAGGACTGATTGTTCCAGTGTTAAGGTTCGCAGACCAAAAAAGCCTGTCTCAAATAGCCCTGGAATCGAAAGAGCTGTATGACAAAGCCAGGAACAAGAAAATTCAACCACAGGATTTCACAGGAAATACATTTACCATCTCCAATCTGGGCATGATGGACATTGATGAATTCACTGCCATCATCAACCCGCCAGACAGCTGTATTCTTGCTGTTGGCAAGATCAAAGAGGTGGTGATCAGGAAAGGAGAAGGCTTTACCACCACCCAGATGATGAAAGTAAACCTGAGCTGTGACCACAGAAGTGTTGATGGCGCAGTGGGTGCAAGCTTTTTGCAAACCCTTAAAAAATACATGGAGAACCCGGTAGTGATGCTGGTTTGACCGATCTCTTCTTTTTAAAGCCGGTCTAAAACCGGCTTTTTTTATATCACCAATACTATGCCAAATAAAAAAACCCTTGTCATCGGCGCCTCAACCAATCCTGCACAGTACAGCCATCTTGCTGTAAAAAAATTGCTTGCTGCAGGTCATCAGGTGGAAGCCATAGGAAGGGAGGAATTTAATATTGAGCATATTTCTATTGTCACAACATTGTCCCCTTTTGAAGGGATTGATACCGTAACAATTTACCTTAACGCAGACAGGCAAAAAGCCTATCAGGAGTATATTCTTTCTCTCCATCCAAAGCGCATCATCTTCAATCCCGGAGCTGAAAACTCCAGCTTTTTTAAGGAGGCAACACACAAAGGTATTGATACTTTAGAAGCTTGCACCTTGGTCATGCTCTCCACCGGCACTTATTAATATCTCCTTGTTCCGCCGCCTCATTCATTTTCATCTTAAATAAGATTAAATGCTTTTGCGTAAATACTGCAACATTTAACTTAAGTAGGTTAAGTACTAATACTCAATCTGAATGAATAAATACTATTCGCATAATATTCTGCTATTACCCTCCGTTACTTTGTAGAACCAATCAAATCCATTTTATGAAAAAGCTATTTGCAACCCTCACATTCACGCTTGTTTTTACAGCAATGTTCAGTAATGCAAGGGCCCAAAAAATGTTTGATGCGCTTCCTGAAACAGCAAAATTTTTACCCGGTGTCGTGGAAGGAATTTTTAATTTGAATCCAGGATCTTCCGTCGATGTAAAGTTCACCCAAGGGTTTCATGTGACGGGTGTCATAAAATCCAACACGAAAGTATATGACAATTTACAAACAGTTGTCATAGAAAGTTCTAACTACAAAGCAAATCTCTTCATTTCCAAAACAGTCGGCCAGGATAACAAAGTAAAATATGTTGGCAGAATGTTTGGACGCGGATTCCAAGATGGCATCGAACTCAATATAGACAATGCAGGAAACAACATCATCAAAAAAATAAACCTTAAAGATATGATCGTTGAGTAAACTCAACATGGCCCGTTTTTAATCCAATCCCCTACCCATTCCAATTCCAATCCGACAACCCTATTTTATGAAAAATCTTTCCTTCATGTTTCTTTTTGCTGCCATTTTCACAGCAAGCACTACAACTGCCGCTCCAACATTGAACAGTTATCCTACAGCAGTAGCAACAATTTACATTGATTTTGATGGCCACGATGTGAACAGCTCCATGTGGAACTATGGCACACCATTTTCCTGTTTGCCTGCAACCATGACAGATGCACAAATCACAGAAGCATTCAACAGGATTGCTGAAGATTTCAGGCCATTCAACATCAACGTAACCACCGACCTTTCTAAATTTCTTGCTGCCCCACTTTCCCAGAGAATCCGCGTAGTGGTGACCCCTACCAGCGCATGGTATGCAGGTGTTGCAGGCATTGCTTATGTAACATCTTTCAACTGGGGTGATAATACTCCCGCTTTTGTATTCAGCGACCGCCTTGGAAACAATGCAAAAAGAGTGGCAGAAGCAGTTTCTCATGAAACCGGACATACATTAGGCTTGCACCACCAATCTGCCTACACATCAACCTGTACATTGACAAGCGCTTATCATACAGGAATCGGAGCAGGAGAAACCTCCTGGGGGCCAATCATGGGCAATGCATCTTCCAGGAATGCAACACAGTGGAATTTCGGACCAACGCCCAATGGTTGTACCTTTCTCCAAGACAACCTCAGCATCATTGCCACAACCAATGGATTTGGATACAGACCCGATGACTATGCTGACCTTTATACAAGTGCCAGCCCTGTGGTAATCAGCAACAATGTATTTAGCAAGGCTGGTGTTATTTCCACCACTGCAGACAAGGATTATTTCCGGTTAGACCTGAGCAATAAAGGGTTGCTTAAATTGAATGTTATTCCTTTCAATGTCGGAACAGGAAACAGCGGGGCTAACCTTGATGTTAAAATCATCTTGCAAGATGCAAAAGGAACAGAAATCAAGATCTATGACATTTCTGATTCACTCAATGCAAGAATCGATACGACACTGAGTGCAGGAACCTATTATGTTATCATTGATGGAACAGGAAATGTAAATGCCGGCAATGATTATGGAAGCCTCGGGGCTTACACCATTAGCGGTACGTATTCAGGAACAACAACCACTTCCGCAACAAGCACCACTACCAGTTCTACCAATAATGCTGTCGTGACTGGGATTAAAGTTAAATATGGCAATAAACTAAACTGGAATTCCAATAACCTGAAAGGAACAGCAGCAATCAGTGTGATGGTTGCAACAGGAGAAGGTGACTTCAAAGAAATCGCCAGGCCAGCGTTGAACACAAACAGCTATGTACACCAGGTGATTGCACCAGCGGCCTATACGTATATGCTGAAATTCATTGAAAAAGACGGCGCTGTACAATTCAGCAACACAGTTACCATTGAAAATAAAAATATTGGAGCTGGAATATATACAATAATCAAGCAAGCACAACAACCGGTAATCGTGAACGCAGCAGAAGCTTATGAATACCAAGTCGTAAACAATTTTGGCCACGTAGTGCTTTCAGGAAAAGCCGCTGCAGGCACCAAAGCAATTGATGTAAGAAACCAGCCCGCAGGAATATACAACCTGAGGCTGCTGAACGAAACAGAAAACAGAACTGAAAAGTTCATGAACAAATAATTTATCGTCTTATCATAAATGGTAATATTGGTTGGAATGAGCCCTCCCTTGTCTAAGGGAGGGTTCCCTATTTAGATCATCACAGCTACAACCATATCTGCTTATCTTTGCAATATGACAGCATCAACTACAAGGGTAAGGTTTGCCCCCAGCCCAACAGGCGGACTCCATCTCGGCGGGGTCAGGACGGCCCTCTTCAATTACCTGTTTGCCCATAAAAACAAGGGGCAATTCATCCTCCGCATAGAAGACACTGACCAGGGACGTTTTGTACCAGGTGCAGAGCAATATATCATAGACTGCCTTGATTGGTGCGGCATTTCACCTGACGAAGGCCCACACAAGGAAGGAGCTTTTGGACCATACCGCCAATCCGAAAGAAAAAGCAGTTATAAAAAATTTGCAGAACAGCTCATCAAACAAGGACATGCATATTATGCATTTGACACCCCTGAAGGGCTGGAGAAAATGCGGGATGCCTTTCGTTCAGAAATGAATCCTTCGCCCCAATACGACAGCAAGGTCCGGATGCAAATGAACAACTCCCTGACAATGCCCAGTGATAAAGTCGCTGAGCTGATCGATCAAGGAACCCCTTATGTTGTCCGCATCAAAATGCCAGCTTCAACTGAAGTGACCTTTCAGGACATGATCAGGGGGGAGATTACCTTCAATACCGATCAGGTGGATGACAAGGTGCTGCTCAAAGCAGATGGAATGCCCACATACCACCTGGCTGTTGTAGTAGATGACCATGAAATGAAGATCAGCCATGCATTCCGGGGAGAAGAATGGCTGCCTTCAGCGCCGGTTCATGTGCTGCTTTGGGATTACCTCGGTTGGAAAACCCAAATGCCCCAGTGGGCCCATCTCCCATTGATCCTGAAGCCGGATGGCCAAGGAAAGTTGAGCAAAAGAGATGGTGACCGCCTTGGTTTTCCTGTTTTTGCCATGGACTGGAAAGATCCCAAAACAAATGAACTCACCAAAGGATTCAAGGAAATGGGTTTTCTGCCAGAAGCATTCATCAACATGCTGGCCATGCTGGGCTGGAATGATGGAACTGGTGAGGAAATCTTCAGCCTTGACCAACTCATTGAACGGTTTTCTATTGAAAGAATCCACAAAGGAGGAGCAAAATTTGATTTTGAGAAAGCCAGGTGGTTCAACCAGGAATGGATCAAAAAAAGCGAAACCACCAGACTCCTTCCCCTGGTGCAAGAAATACTCAAGAAAAATGATATCGAGGCCAGTGAAGAAGTGCTGACAGACATCATCCCCATGGTAAAAGAAAGATGCCAGCTCCTCAATGATTTTGTACCACAGGTTGCCTATTTCTTCCATGACCCGGAGGAGATTGATCTGGCATCTGTTCAGCCCAAATGGGATGAAAAAAAGCAACTATTTTTTGAAGGGTTGAAGACTAGCCTTCAGCAGATTGAAACATGGGATGCAGCTGCCATTGAAAACACATTCAAGGAAGCCGCTACCCTTGCCCAAATCAAGCCAGGAGAGTTACAACTTCCACTCCGCATCATGCTGGTCGGTGCAAAATTTGGTCCTACTGTTTTTGACATCGCCTTCAGGATAGGTAAGGAAGCCACCACCAGAAGAATTGCACACTGCCTGACGCTATTGGCACAATAACCACAACATGGAAAATCAACACGCAAATAGACCACTTCGTGTACTCATTGCAAAAGTAGGACTGGACGGGCATGACAGGGGCGCAAAAGTAATTGCCACTTCTCTCAGAGACGCCGGCATGGAGGTGATCTATACCGGTCTAAGGCAAACTCCTGAGATGGTTGTTGAGGCCGCCTTGCAGGAGGATGTGGATGCCATTGGTGTAAGCATCCTCTCCGGGGCCCACATGACTGTTTTTCCCAGGATCATTGGATTGATGAAAGCCAACAAGATGGAGGATGTATTGCTGACCGGTGGCGGTATCATTCCGGAAGCAGACAGACAGGCCCTTGAGGCCATGGGAGTCGGTCAGCTTTTTCCGCCAGGCACATCCTCAACAACAATTGCTGACTATATCAAAGAATGGACCAGTAAAAACAGGTCTTTTTAATGCCAGTACATTCATTAATTTTGCATCTCTAAATCGAATACATGGAATTCAGGATTGAGAAAGATACAATGGGAGAAGTCAGCGTACCAGCCAATGCGTACTATGGCGCCCAAACCCAGCGCAGCATTGACAATTTCAGGATTGCCCAAGACATCAACAGGATGCCAAAAGAAATCATTTATGCCTTTGCTTACCTGAAAAAAGCGGCAGCCATCACCAATTTTGAAGCCGGTGTATTGTCAGAAGAAAAATCAATACTGATTGGTGAAATATGCGATGAAATCCTGGAAGGAACACTGAATGATTATTTTCCACTGGTCGTATGGCAAACCGGAAGCGGTACCCAAAGCAACATGAACGTCAATGAAGTAGTGGCATATAGAGGCCATGTAAAAAAAGGCGGTTCATTGATTGACAAAGATAAATTTCTTCATCCCAATGATGATGTCAACAAATCACAATCCTCCAACGACACCTTCCCTACTGCGATGCATATCGCCGCGTATAAAATGTTGATAGAAGTTACGCTTCCTGGGATTGAAATGCTAAGGGATACACTTGCCGAAAAAAGCAAGGCCTTCATGCATGTGGTAAAAATTGGAAGAACACATTTCATGGATGCAACCCCACTGACCGTAGGGCAAGAGTTCAGCGGATATGTATCACAACTCAACCATGGCATCAAAACCATCAAGAATTCACTTGAACACCTGGCAGAGCTTGCATTGGGCGGTACCGCTGTAGGTACCGGAATCAATACTCCGGATCAGTATGCAGAAAACGTAGCCAAGCATATTGCAGCACTCACAGGTCTTCCCTTTGTGACTGCAGAAAATAAGTTTGAAGCGCTCGCTGCCCATGACGCCATTGTGGAAGCACATGGGGCACTGAAAACTGTTGCTGTCAGCCTGATGAAAATCGCCAATGATATTCGCATGCTGTCTTCTGGTCCGAGAAGTGGCATTGGTGAACTTTTCATTCCTGACAATGAACCCGGATCATCCATCATGCCGGGAAAAGTGAATCCAACACAATGTGAGGCCCTGACCATGATCGCTGCACAGATACTGGGAAATGATGTGGCCATCAACATTGGTGGGGCTACCGGACATTTTGAATTGAATGTTTTCAAACCCATGATGATCTACAATTTCCTGCACAGTGCAAGATTGATTGGAGAAGGTTGTGTAAGTTTCAACAACAAATGTGCTGTCGGGATTGAGCCCTTGTATGAAAATATTGACAAGCACCTGAACAATTCACTGATGCTGGTCACTTCACTCAATACCAAAATAGGGTATTACAAATCCGCTGAAATTGCCCAAAAAGCACACAAGGAAGGAACAACCCTGAAACAAATGGCTGTGAAGCTGGGATACCTTACTGAAGCTGAATTTGATGCATGGGTAATCCCTTCAGAGATGGTAGGAAAAATCAGTTAGGGAACATCAACCCAGATCAATCTCAGTATTGTCACCGATATTCAGCGTGCGGGTCTCGCCTTTGATTTCTGTGTCTGAACCAATCAGGGAATCATGCAGCACCACATCGTATAATTTGGAATAGGCCCCAACAATGGAATCCTTGACAATTGAATATTGTATCAGGGTTTTTTCTCCAATCGACACATTAGGGCCTATAATGGAATTCCGGATTTCACAACCTTGGGCAATGCTCACGGGAGGAATGATGATGGTGTTTTCGAAAGAATGTTTTGTAGCAACATCACCACCCCATTTTTTCAATAATGTGGCATTCCCTTCAAGCAATGTTTCTTTTTTCCCGCAGTCAAACCAATTGGATACCTTGAAGGTGGTGAAATGGGTTCCCCCAGCAATCATGCACTCCAAGGCTGGTGTGAGCCCATGCTCCTCTCCTTCCTGGGTTGTATTGCTCATCACATTAGACAAACAATCAAACAACAGGGATGAGTCCTTTATTTTATAAATACCCACCAAAGCATTGTTGGTTCTGGGGATCTGGGGCTTCTCAATTACCCGGCTCACATTCCCCGACTCATCTGTTTCTGCAACACCAAAATCGCGGGGATCATCTACTTTTTTAACACCAAGCACTGAACCTTCAGTGGCCAGGAACTCAGTTGCATTGTACTCGCAAATGGTATCGCCCAAAACAATGATCACTTCATCATTGCCTACTGCTTCCTTGCACAAATACACTGCATGTCCAAGGCCTTTGCGTTCATGCTGTTGGATGATGGTGATGTTGAGATGGGGATAATGGGCCTTCGCATGGTCCTGGATCTTGTTGCCCAGATATCCTACAACCAGTATAATATCCTTGATGCCAGCATCGGCCAATTGATCGATGATGATGCTCAGGATTGTCTTTCCCGCAAGCGGTATCAACGCCTTGGGTTGTGTATAGGTATGGGGCCTTAGTTTTGTTCCAGCTCCGGCAACAGGTATGATCGCTTTCATCTGATTGGTTTTGGTTTTAACGCTGGCTTGCAATGAGCAGGTTCAGGTCGGTGTATTTCAGGTTGAAGCGTTGACTGAGGTGAAAATTGGTGAGTGAGCCCTTGAAAAGATAAATACCATTGCGGATGTTGAGCTGGTGCCAGACCAGTTTTTCAAGCCCTCCCTCATCACCAATGGTCAGCAAGAGCGGCATCAGTACATTGCTGATGGCCTGTGAAGCGGTTCTGGCAAATCCGGAAGGTATGTTGGGTACCCCGTAATGGATTACACCATATTTTGACACAACCGGCTCTTCATGTGAAGTCACTTCTGAAGTTTCAAAACATCCTCCCCGGTCAATGCTCACGTCTACAATCACACTCCCGGGCCTCATCATAGACACCATCTCTTCACTTACGACCACTGGGGTTCTGCCACCAGAAGAGGTCAGGGCACCTACGGCCACATCACAGGTTTTGAGTTGCTTGGCCAATACTTTGGGTTCCAATACAGAAGTCCATAGCCTGACACCAATATTGTTCTGCAACCTTTTAAGTTTATAAATATTGTTATCGAAAACCTTCACACTGGCACCCATTGCCAATGCAGTCCTTGCGGCATATTCACCGACAATGCCGGCTCCAATGATGATGACTTTCGTAGGCGGAATACCAGAGATACCGCCGAGCAACATGCCCTTGCCATTGTTCGCACTGCTGAGGTACTGGCCTGCAATCAGCATCACTGAACTCCCAGCAATTTCACTCATGCTTCTAACAATGGGATTATGACCAGACTCATCTTTGAGGTTTTCAAAAGAAAGGGCTGTCACTTTTTTTTCCATCATCTTTTCCAGGATATGTGATTTCATCACCGGAAGATGAATGGGAGAAATGATGGTTTGTCCTACTGTAAGCAAAGGAAGTTCTTCATCTGAAACAGGAGCAGACTTGACAACCAATTCACTCCTGAAGATTTCTTTTTTATCGTAAACGATGATGGCACCCGCCTCCGCATAATCCTTATCAGAAAAATGGGCGCCTTCGCCTGCCTTGTTTTCCACGGATACCGTGTGGCCATTGTTGACCAAAACCCCCACTGCATCTGGGCTTAAGGCAATCCTGTTTTCTTGAAAGGCGTTTTCCTTGGGAATGGCGATGGACAATGAAGAACCCAATGGTTTTATATCCAGCGTTTCTTCAAGAGGCTCAAAACTGATGGCTGAACTGATATATGGCTTCCGTGGCATCATTGATGAATAATGTTCAAGTTAATCAATTTTTACCTGCCAGCACCCTTATATGACGATGATCAATTCCTTGCGAAACCAAAATTACACGGAGGGCATTTTCTGGAATGATGCCCAAGGCTTTTTGGGGCCATTCCACAAGACAGAGGTCGCCACTGTAAAGATAGTCCTCCATTCCGGCCCTTATGGCCTCTTCCTCGCCCTCAAGCCGATACAGGTCAATATGATGGACCCTTGTTCTTGGACCGAGATTTCCCGCCTCATATTCGTTTACAAGGGCAAAGGTTGGACTGCTGACCATCTCATCTACACCCAGCGCTTTGCACAATGCCTTTATCAAGGTGGTTTTCCCGGCACCCAGCTCACCTTCGAAAGTGACGACCTCGTACAACCGGACGTGAACAGCGATTTGGTCAGCTATTTCAGACAAAGCTGACAATTCGTATGTTTGGTTCATCAACTCCATATCATGCAAAGATAATTTAATCAGTAAATTCGTAGTATGGAAACAATTCAATGGAAAGTGGATGGAATGACCTGTGCGAACTGTGCCCTTGCCATCAACAAGTATCTTGGTAAACAAGGGGTACAAAACATCCGGGTCAACCCGATCGATGGTGATGTTTCATTTGAGATCGTCGAAGGCTCATCAACCAATGAACTGAAGGAAGGCATCAATGATCTCGGATACAATGTAGTGGATACGATAACCCCAGAAGGAAGCAAAAAAACAAAACTATTATCTACCCAAATACAGCGGTTGATTTTCTGCCTTCCTTTCACACTGGTGCTGATGCTGCACATGCTGGAAAGGTGGCTCCCGCTTCACTGGCTGATGAATCCATGGTTACAGTTGGCGCTTTGTATTCCCGTATACCTGGTGGGCATGTCCTTCTTTGGCAAAAGTGCCATCAAAAGCATCCGAAACAGAATGCCCAACATGAACGTACTCGTTGCCCTGGGCGCTTCTGCTGCATTCTTCTACAGCCTGATTGGGACCTTGATGGGACAAGGTGAACAGTACTTGTTTTACGAAACTGCCGCAACCATCATCACACTGGTTTTCTTCGGCAACTACCTTGAGGATGCATCCATGCAATCCACACAAAGGGCACTCAAGGCACTGATGAAGTCTCAAAAAGTCATGGCCAACATGATTGCCTTTGATGAGCACCACCAGGAAGTAATTCTTCCGATTGAGAATACACAACTCAAGGTTGGAGACCTTGTGCTGGTGAGGAGTGGAGAGCAGGTTCCCATAGACTGTAAGATTCTCTGGGGTGATGCACATGTCAACGAATCCCTCCTCACTGGAGAAAGCATTCCCGTACACAAGGTGGCAAAAGACAATATCATTGGAGGCAGCGTGGTAGAATCAGGTTCACTGAAAGCGCAGGTCACTGCAACAGGAAATGACACTGTACTTGCCGGGATCCTCAACCTTGTCAAACAGGCCCAGGGTGAAAAACCTCCCATTCAACACCTGGCAGACAAAATCAGTAGTATTTTTGTTCCCTTGGTGATTGGAATCGGCCTTGTCACCTTCATCGGAAACTATATCTACCTGGCCAATCTGCCAGATGCTGAAAACGTTTTTACCCATGCATTGATGCGCAGCATTGCAGTCCTCGTGATTGCATGCCCCTGTGCCATGGGATTGGCAACCCCAGCAGCCATCGCCGTTGGAATGGGCAGGGCTGCAAGATCTGGCATCTTGTTCAGGAATGCAACCAGCCTCGAAAATTTCAGGACCATCACACAGCTGGTATTCGATAAAACGGGGACCCTTACCACAGGATCCTTTGTGCTGGCCGATCACATGGCGATTAACGTGGAAGAGCAGGAATGGAAAAGCATTGTCTACTCCCTTGAAAAATATTCCAATCATCCTATCGCACAGTGCGTCTCTGCGGCCTTCAAAACAAAGGATGAGATCCGATGGAGTAGCATTGAAGAGGTAAAAGGCATAGGGATGAAGGGAACAGACAAAGACGGAAACATCTACTGGGCTGGATCCTACAAGATCGCAAAAGACAAGACCAGCGAGGATTCCCATAACGTATACCTGTTAAAAAATGATGCACTGATTGGATGGATTGATGTACAGGATGAAGTGAGGCCTGAAGCAAAAGAAATCATCACCTACCTGAAAAGCCGTGGATTGAAAACCATTTTGCTCAGTGGAGACAGGAAAGAGAAATGCGACCATATTGCTTCACTGTTGGGCATGGATCAGGTGATTGCAGAACAAAGTCCGAAAGAAAAGCTGGCAACAATTGACAGCCTCAACAAGGCAACCCCTACGGCCATGGTGGGCGATGGCATCAATGATGCACCCGCACTGGCCAAGGCCACGATAGGCATCTCATTGAGTGATGCGTCTCAGCTGGCCATACAGAGTGCACAAGTGGTGTTGATGAACGCAGGATTAAAGCAATTGCCAACAGCGCTGGGGTTGGGAAGGCATACCTATATCACCATCAAACAAAATTTATTCTGGGCTTTTTTCTACAACATCATTGCCATACCGGTAGCAGCATTTGGTCTGTTAACACCAACATTGGGCGCGCTGGTCATGGGCTTGAGTGATGTGGTGCTTGCCATCAATTCTGTAAGGCTTTTTTTCAAAAAAGTGATTTAACCAAGATGAGCCAAAGCAAGATGACACCCAAGGATGTGCTGTTGGACTATTGGGGGCATCCCGCGTTTCGGGCTTCCCAGGAAGAGATCATCAACAGTTTATTGGAAGGAAAAGATACCCTGGCCATACTCCCCACCGGTGGGGGAAAATCAGTCTGCTTTCAAGTTCCTGCAATGATCTTGGAGGGTTGCTGTCTTGTCATTTCACCATTGATTGCATTGATGGAAGACCAGGTACAACGCCTGCAGGCAATGGACATTCCTGCAATGGCCATCATGTCTGGCATGAGAAACCAGGATACGGAAAATGCACTGGATGCCTGCATGAACGATGCACTCAAGTTCCTTTATGTGTCGCCTGAACGCCTTGAAACAAGGGCATTCAGAGAGCGCCTTCTATCCCTGCCCATCACTTTGATTGCAGTGGATGAGGCACATTGCATTTCGCAATGGGGCTATGATTTTCGTCCATCTTATCTCCATATTGCAAGGATCCGTGAATACCTGCCACGCATTCCTGTTATTGCTTTGACGGCATCTGCAACAGGAAAAGTAAAAGAAGATATTGCCAATAAGCTGATCATGAAAAACCCAGGTGTTTTTATGACATCTTTTGCAAGAAAAAACCTCAGGTATGCTGCTGAAAAATGCGATGACAAGATCAACAGGATACTGCAATTGCTAAAAACCATAGAAGGTTCCGCAATCATCTATTGCAGAACAAGAAAAAGAACAAAAGAGATCAGCGACCTGATCAGGCAGCACGGAATCAGTTGTGATTTTTACCATGCGGGGCTCAACCAGGAAGACAGAAAACGCAAGCAGGATCAATGGATCAAAGGCCAAACCAGGATCATCGCCTGCACCAATGCATTTGGCATGGGCATTGACAAACCGGATGTACGGATGGTTATTCATGCAGACATGCCGGATTGTCTTGAAAATTATTACCAAGAGGCGGGTCGGGCAGGAAGAGATGGAAAAACAGCATATGCTTACTTATTGTACAGGGATACTGAAATACAGGAAATGTTGTTGTTGCCCAACACAAGGTTTCCGGACTTGAAAACCATCAGAAAAGTATACCATGCGCTGGCCAACTATCACCAGGTTCCGACAGGATTGGGCCAGGGCAGGTATTTCGATTTTGAGATGGAAGACTTTATGGAGAAGTTCAAGTTGAACATGAATGAGGTTGTGTACAGCTTACAAGCATTGAAGCAGGAACATGTCATTTCATACCTGGAAAGGATCTATATGCCATCCACCGTCCAATTCACCAGCGACAAGGCATCTATCCAAGATTTTGAAAATGGGTATCCCGCATACGAGCCGATGATCAAGGCATTGCTAAGAAACTATGCAGGTGTATTTGATGTCGCCGTAAAAATCAGTGAAATGAAATTATCATGGTTGCTCAAACGAGACCTGATCACCATCCATGAACAACTTGCTGCCCTGCACCGCGCAGGAATCATTGCCTATCACCCGAAAAAAGAAACTCCCCAGGTCTGTTACCTACAAGACCGCATCAAGGCTGACGAACTCAACATTGACCATGAATCCTATTTCAAACGAAAAAAAGAGTTTACCCAACGCATAGAGAACATGATCCAATATGCAAAAACCGAAACCTGCCGGTCTGCATTCATTGGACGCTATTTTGGTGACCCGGAAATTACAGCATGTGGCAACTGTGACTGTTGCATCAACAAAGCAAACGCAGTTTTCCGGGACAATAATTTCAACACTGATGTTCAAAAAATCATTCAATTGCTGCAACATGAATCCTGCACACAGGAGGAAATCATTTTAGCATCGGGTCTAGAAAAAACAGTTACAAAAAAAATACTTCAAACGTTGATGGCAGAAGAGAAGATTTCGGTTGACCTGATGGGGAAGGTCAGTTTGAGGTAAAAAAAAGGCCCGGATAGAAATCCAGCCCGTTTTAAAATACAATATCCTATGAAAAACCGAGGTGAAGATATAGGAATTAAACAAAATCTAAACATCTCGTGAATGAAATTCCTTGAATTGCCCTAATTCATAGATTTTATGACGGTCAGACACAAGTATATTCCTACAATTAGAAAGCTTTATTGATAATCCGCAGTTTTGTAGTTGCAAAATGACATTATATAAAAAGATAAACCCTGTTTAACAAAATTTTATTGGCCATCCTTGCCTTTTATCCAACTTTAATAATTTTATTTGTTGTAAACCTACTCATATGTCAGCCAACACAAAATCTAGAATCCTGCTTTGCGAAGACGATCCGAATCTTGGACTCATACTGAAAAATTTCCTGGAACTCAATGAATATGAGGTGATATTAGAGCGCGATGGTCGGTTGGGTCTTGCCGCCTTCCAGCGTGAAAAATTTGACATCTGTCTGCTTGATGTAATGATGCCCAAAATGGATGGCTTCATGCTGGCAGAAGAAATCAGGGACATCAATCCAGACATTCCTTTGTTTTTCCTTTCTGCCAAGTCCATGAAAGAAGATCAAATCAAAGGATATAAGCTTGGCGCAGATGACTACATCACCAAGCCATTTGATTCTGAACTTTTATTGTTTAAAATCAAAGCCATCCTGAAAAGAAATGAAGAGCAAAACAGGGAACAAGAAAATACAGAATACGATCTTGGAAAATATCATTTCATCCCAAAATTGCGTGAACTTTCTGCAGATGGTTCAAAGGTTACCCTATCACCCAAGGAAAATGAACTCCTGAAAATGTTGAGCGAATACAAGAATGACTTGTTGCAAAGAGAGTTGGCCCTCAAAAAAATCTGGGGCAATGACAACTATTTCAACGGCAGAAGCATGGATGTTTATATCGCCAAGCTGAGAAAATACCTCAGGGAAGACCCGAATGTTGAGATCGTGAACATCCATGGCAATGGTTTCAGGCTGATCGTCAAGTAACGCTTTGATTACATTGAAACCTTGTGTCTTCAATGTTTTGAATGATCAAAACAGCAAATTGTCATTGGGTCTTTGGGGTGTACGCCCAAGATGTTCGTATGCGCGGCGTGTAACTTCTCTGCCCCTCAGGGTTCTTTGAAGGAAGCCTTCCTGAATCAAAAAAGGTTCATAGACATCTTCAATTGTTCCGGCTTCTTCTCCAACCGCTGTGGCAATGGTACCCAATCCTACAGGCCCACCCTTGAACTTGTCGATGATGGTGGTCAGGATCCTGTTGTCCATTTCATCAAGCCCATGCTCATCAACATTGAGCGCTTTCAGTGCATGCTTGGTAATGTCCATGGTGATGACACCGTTGCCAAGTACTTGTGCAAAATCCCTGACCCGTTTGAGCAAGCCATTGGCAATCCTTGGCGTAGCCCTGCTCCTGCGGGAAATTTCACCAGCAGAATCTGAAGTGATTTTGGTATGCAAAATGCCAGCAGACCTTGTAATGATTCTCTCCAGTACTTCATT
>CANHSD010000038.1 GCA_947463105.1 Chitinophagaceae bacterium | reverse complement strand
GAACAACTTGTAAAGAATATCCCGCTCATTCATGAATTCATTCTGCCCTGAAGACATGGGGCCAGAGCCAACCAGCATGGGCAAATTGTTGACGTTGTTCTTGGGTAAAAACCGTTCAAGGTCTTTGCCTGTAATGGTTTTATCTTCAGCCAATACGGATATCTGCTCAGCAATATTTTTCAATTCACGCACATTTCCTGGCCATGGATAGTTGAGCATCATGGTTTTTGCCTCTTCGGTCAGTTGAATGGGGCTGGTTCTGTATCGCTCCGCGAAATCAACAGCAAATTTTCTAAAAAGCAGGATGATATCTTCTTTTCTCTCTCTTAGTGAGGGAACCCTGATGGGAACTGTATTGAGCCTGTAATAAAGGTCTTCCCTGAATTTGTTGTTCTGTGTTGCGGTAAGCAAGTCTTTGTTTGTGGCTGCAATAACCCTAACATCTGTTTTCTGCACTTTTGAAGATCCTACCCTGATGAATTCTGAGTTTTCCAGCACCCTCAACAGCCTCGCCTGGGTTCCCAACGGTGTTTCACCAATCTCATCCATGAAAAGGGTGCCACCATTGACCGTCTCAAAATAGCCTTTTCTGGCGTCAACTGCCCCTGTGAAAGATCCTTTTTCATGACCAAACAATTCAGAATCGATGGTTCCCTCGGGTATGGCACCACAGTTCACAGCAATGAAAGGATTGTGTTTTCTTGGTGACAAAGCATGGATGATTTGTGAAAAAATCTCCTTTCCGACGCCACTTTCTCCAACGATAAGCACAGTAAGGTCGGTATTGGCAACCTGAGTTGCTACTTGCAACGCATAGTTGAGGGCAGGGGAGTTGCCGATGATGCCAAATCTATTTTTTATGCTTTGAATGTCCATTGATTGGTGTTGTTAGGAATGATTGACAATTTTTCCCATCAGGGTTCCTTGCGTACAGGATTCCGCCAACACATGCACAAAACTGCCAGGTTGAAGCTGGGTGTTTTCAATTTTATCGAAAACCATTACTTTGTTCTGGCTGTTTCTTCCCATCCATTGCAGGTTACTTTTTTTAGAGTTGCCTTCAATCAATACTTCAAAAACCTTTCCAATATCCTTTTTGTTGGTCTCTAGTGATAAGTTGTTTTGGAGTTTGACAATCTCATCAAGCCTGCGTTTCTTAATATCATCGGGAACGTCATCAGAATAGCGTTTGGCGGCAAGTGTACCGGGTCTTTCTGAATACGCAAACATATAACTGTACTCATATTGTGATTGTCGCATGATGTCGAGCGTGTCTTCATGGTCTTGTTCCGTTTCGGTACAAAACCCCGTGATGATATCAGCACTGATGGCACAATCTGGCATGATTTCTTTGATTCTTTTCACCTTGGCCAGGTACCATTCTCTGGTGTATGTTCTGTTCATCAGTTGCAATATCCTGGTAGATCCACTTTGTACAGGCAGATGGATGTATTTGCAAATGTTGGCATGTGCCTTCATTGTGTGCAAGACCTTGTCTGTGATATCTTTGGGATGAGAAGTACTGAATCGTATGCGAAGGGATGGACTGATCTGTGCCACATTCTCTAACAACATAGCGAAATCTACCGGATGATTGGTTTTGGGATCAACCCAGTAATAACTGTCAACATTTTGACCAAGCAAGGTTACTTCTTTATATCCCTGCTCAAACAAATCCCTGCATTCGGCTACAATCGAGGCCTCATCCCTGCTTCTTTCTCGCCCCCTTGTAAAAGGAACCACGCAGAAAGCACACATGTTATTGCAGCCTCTCATGATGCTCACAAAGGCGTTGATACCATTGGAGTTGAGGCGGACAGGAGATATATCAGCATAGGTTTCTTCCCTGCTGAGCAAAACATTTACCGCTTTCGTACCGGTTTCGGCTTCATCAATCAACTGTGGCAAACTGCGGTATGCATCTGGCCCAACCACAATATCAACCAGTTTTTCTTCTTCCAGCAGCTTGCTTTTCAATCTTTCTGCCATGCATCCCAATACGCCAATCAGCATAGAAGGCCTTTGTTTTTTGATTTTCTTGAATTCAGTGAGTCTTTTTCGAACGGTCTGCTCGGCTTTTTCTCTTATTGAGCAGGTATTCAAGAAGATCAGGTCTGCATCTTCAACATTTCTGGTAGGACCGAAACCTTCTGTATGCAAGATCGAAGCAATGATCTCACTGTCGCTGAAATTCATCTGGCAACCATAGCTTTCTATATAAAAGCGCTTTCCTGGTGTTGCTTCAGTAGCAAGTTCACCAGCATACGCCTCACCTTGACGGGCTTCATCAATTGTTTTGTTGGCAAAATTGAGCATCCTGCAAAATTAGTGAAAAAGGAGAGATATGACAAATTGTCACACCTAAAAAATCAATTATTGATGTGCTTGAGGCAAAATCCGTTTGCCCAGCCATGAAGTTGAAAGGGGTATAATCCATCGGTTCATGAATTCAACCTTGGTCAAGACAGTGTTGTCAAAAAACAATGTCTCCTTGTCAATGAATGATTTGTCAATGGCGTAGTTCAGTTGGGAAAAGGGCAACAACTGCACTTTTTCATTGATATAAAAAGCCAGGTTCATCCTATCGAACATGGAAACTTTGTACTCTTCTTCTAATGCCTTGATCAGTCTTACAGAACTGTCGGTACTGCATCCGCTTACGCCGGTTACTTCCTCATCAGCCATCAGGATGATGAATTGTCCGAAAAACAAGGTTCCAAAACCTTTGACGGGTGTTCCGTGGGATTTCCAATCGGCAGTAAAATCTTCCAGTATTTTTTCAATGGTCAATGCCTCAGAGAGGGTAAAAACCCTGTTGGATTGATAGATCCAGACCCGCGACAAATCGCTGAATGTTGCTGGAATGAGATGTTGATATGATAGATTCATTTTATATAGTTTGTGGCAAGTGTACTAAATTACACAAGTATTCAAAAATCATACCAATACCATGGGAAAGAAGTACATCCTTACACCTGAAAAAGCCATGATGAGTTTAAGGAGAATGGCATTTGAAATTTTGGAAAGAAACAACGGAACAACAACTATTTCCATCGCCGGTATCAGGGAAAATGGTTTCGTTCTTGCACAAGAACTAAAAGCCATCCTTGATGAGATTTCTTCATTACAGATTGACTTGATTGAGATCCACATCGATAAGTCCAATCCACTCAATTGCTCAATTCCCTCCGGCATTGGGCTGAAAGATAAAATCCTGATTGTTGTTGATGATGTGGTGAACAGCGGAAAAACCCTGTTGTATGCCATTCTTCCTTTTCTGCCCCTTTCTCCCAAGCAAATCCAGACACTTACACTTGTTGAAAGAAGTTATAAGATATTTCCTGTTCATGTGGATTATGTGGGGATTTCACTGGCTACCACCTTACAGGAAAACATCTTCGTAGAGGTTGTGGATGGTAAATTGGCGGGTGCCTATGTGGCATAAATCAATAAAAATATGGGTGAAATCTTAGTTTCCCCTGTCCATTCCATTCAAGCGTTGGTGCCGGCATTTTCAACACATTGAGAAGAGAAAAAACAGTCTTCAATGTTTTGTTCTTTGTCTTGATCCTCGTCAGATCAATGTCTGCTGACAAGTAAAACCGTTTGTACCTGGGAATGTCAGAGCGGTTGATGGTTATTCCTGTTGCTGTTGTCCAGGTGTTTTCATAGCCACCCAACATGGTTCTTGCACCATAGCCAAGGGCAATATTGAACCAATTGGGGAAATGGGAGTCTGGAAAAAAAGACTTGATGTTTACACTAGCCCAATAGGTTTGGCCGTTATAATCCTTGAGTACTTTTTCTGCATCCCCTGATCCAAACAAGGCATTGGCCCTTGTCTGCAATGGTCCATACCGGTAGGGAGAATAGGAGAGTTTGATGGTAATTCTTTGTTCATCCCAACCCAGTTCCTGGGCAGCATAAATACCTGCACCTGCGGAATTAGCGAGGATGTCAGGGATGCTGAACCCCCATTTGTCTGAATAGCCATCCAAAATTTCAATAATGCTCAAATAAGCCATGCCACTGATACCTCCTATCAAAACGGCTTTTTTCTTTTCCATACCCGCCCATTGCCAGATTTTACTGGTATGGTTGCTGATTTGATAACTTGACCAGGCATGACCTGCCTTGTCCATCTGTTGCCATTCTTTCCAGTCGTTGTAGTAATGGAAATCACTGCGAGGGTAATTGGCATACCAGGTTTTGTTCAGCGAATAGAATGTACCGCCCCATAAGCCTGCCTGCACTCCCCCCAGTACCCATTTTTTTGTATTGACTTGGGCGATAGAACTGTCTTGACCATGAATACTTAAACCCATGGTCAAAAAGACTAAACTGCTAGAAATATGGCATAAAAAACGATACAACATACAAGCCTTAATATAAATGATGAAGTTAATTGCATTTACAGCTCTGTTTGTTAAGTTTGTAAAAATTTATTGTCAAATGGAAGCAATGATCAAGTCTCGGGTAGACAAATGGTTAGAAGGGAATTATGATGAAGCGACAAAAAAATCCATCAGAGAACTCATTTCCAATAGCCCTGATGATTTGGCAGATGCTTTTTACCGTGATCTGGAATTTGGAACAGGTGGTCTTAGGGGAATCATGGGTGTTGGAACAAACAGGATCAACCAATACACCATTGGCATGGCAACACAGGGCTTTGCCAATTACCTGATTCAATCTTTCCCAAACCAACAAATAAGGATGGCTGTTGCCCATGACAGCAGAAACAACAGTCGATTTTTTGCTGAAATTACGGCCAATGTGATGGCGGCCAATGGTATTCAGGTTTTCCTTTTTGACTCTTTGAGGCCTACACCGGAACTCTCCTTCACCATCAGACACCTGGAGTGCCAGGGGGGAGTTGTTTGCACAGCCTCACACAATCCAAAAGAATACAACGGCTACAAAGCATACTTTAACGACGGAGGTCAGTTGGTTCCTCCCCACGATACAAATGTAATTACAGAAGTACAGAAGATACAATCCGTAGATGAAGTCAAATGGACTGGTGGAGAAGCCAATGTTCATGTTGTTGGAGAAGAAATGGACAAGGCATACATCAATATGGTAAAGGGTTTGAGCATCTATCCTGATGCCATTGAACGCCAAAAAGACCTGAAGATAGTGTACACACCCATCCATGGAACAGGCATCAAATTGGTACCACAGGTACTTGCGGCATTTGGCTTCACCAACCTTACTCTTGTTGATGAGCAAATTATACCCGATGGAAATTTCCCAACGGTAGTATATCCTAATCCTGAAGAAAGTGAGGCCATGAGCCTGGGTTTAAAAAAGGCCCAGTTGATAGATGCTGATATCCTGTTGGGTACAGACCCTGACGCAGACCGTGTTGGTGTAGGGGTAAAAGACAACCATGGCAATTGGGTTTTATTAAATGGCAACCAAACTGCAGTACTTGCCTTCAATTACATGATTGAAGCCAGGCGTAAAAAAGGACTGGCCAAAGACAATGATATGGTTGTCAAAACCATTGTTACCACTGACATGATAGACATCATATCAGCAAAGAATGAAATCAAATGTTACAATGTTCTCACAGGTTTCAAATGGATCGCAGAACTGATCAAATCCAAGGAGACCCATGAAAACTATATCATTGGTGGAGAGGAATCATATGGTTTGATGATCGGAGACCAGTTAAGGGATAAGGATGCTGTTAGTGCTGTGGCCTTCCTTTGTGAAATGGCAGCCTATGAGAAGGATGCAGGTAAAAGTTTATTTACAAAACTGGTAGAGCTGTACAAAGCATATGGACTTTTCAGAGAGCATCTTATATCAATTACCAAAAAGGGGAGAGATGGTCAGGCCCAAATAGCTCAAATGATGGATCAGTTCAGGAGCAATCCTCCTTCCACCTTGGCTGGTATTCCCGTCATAGGGCTATATGATTATGAGAAAAGAGAGGCCAAGGATTTGGCCAATGGACAAGTATGTGCCATTGATTTACCCAAGAGCAATGTGCTACAATTTGTACTGGAAGATGGCAGTAAAATCAGTGCAAGACCATCAGGGACAGAACCTAAAATAAAATTTTATTTTAGTGTCCAGGGTACATTGGATCGTGCAGAAGATTTTGATACAGCCTATGCTTCTCTGGGCGATAAAATCAATACCATCATTGCTGAGCTTGGTCTGGCATAATTGAAATGTTTATACACAAAAGGTTACCCTAAGGAATAAAGACATGAGGAATAATGAGGATAGGCCTCTTCACAAGGGCCTGAGAAATAAACTGATTAACCATATCCGGGAAAAGGGTATAACCGATGAAAATGTATTGCAGGCCATGTTGAATGTTCCGCGTCATTTTTTTCTTGATTCGGCATTTGAACAACAGGCATATGAAGACCGTGCTTTTCCAATAGGGCAGGATCAAACCATTTCACATCCTTATACTGTTGCTTACCAATCTCAGCTTTTGCAAATCAAGCCATTTGATAAGGTATTGGAAGTGGGCACAGGAAGTGCTTATCAGGCAACTGTTCTATGCGAATTACAGGCAAAGGTCTTTTCTATTGAACGCCAGAAAAAGCTGTTTGATGCCAACAAGGAATTTCAGTTTCTCAAACAATACCCAACATTGAGAATGTTTTTTGGAGATGGATTTGAAGGATTGCCCACCTATGCCCCTTTTGATAAGGTTTTGATTACTGCTGCTGCACCCTTTGTGCCTGAAAAACTATTGGCCCAGTTAAAGATTGGAGGATGCATGGTTTTGCCATTGAACGAAGGAGAGATACAGAGAATGCACAGGATTACAAAAATGGCAGATGGAAGTTTTGAAGAGGAAAAATTTGATGAGTTTTCCTTTGTGCCAATGCTTTTGGGCAAAAGAAGATAAAAAAAGCCGCTTTAAGAAAAGCGGCTTTTGAATTAAGGTTGTTGTTGCATTTGCATGCCTTCCTGCATGCCATCCATTCCACTCTTTGTATTCTTTCTTTTGAAAATGGTCGCATCCACTTTACCAAAACGATAGCTGAAGTTCAGCCTGAAAACCTGCCAGTCACGCCTTCTGGAGTTGCTTTGGGTGAAATACTGTGATTCAGAGTAAGAACCATAGACTTTGGTCTTGAACATATCATTCATGCTCAATGTGAGGGATCCTCTTTTTTCCTTCAGAAAATCCTTTTTGAGTGCAAATTCAAATCCATAGTTGGGCTTTACATAACCCTGAGCGGATGTTTGCTGGAATCCCCCCCAGCTTCCTCCTCCCATGCTGCTGCCTCCACTGCTTCGCCCACCACTACTTCCTCCACTATAGTTGTTTTGAGGAAGAATTGATTTGCTCCTGAAATCGTACGCTAGTTGAAGTGTGAAATTGGATGGAAGCTTGATATTGGCATTTGCCTTTCCAAATAAGCTGAACAATGAGTTGTTGAGGTCGACCTGCAAATTATTGCTGTTGATGCTGGAATTGAAGAAATTGAGGTTACTGGTCAACTCAAGCCATTTGGTAACTGGGTTTCTGGAGGTTATTTCTAGACCATATGCACGGCTGCTATTGGCGTTGATGTAAGTATTGACGAGGATATCCTTACCAGGAACTGTGCTGGCTTCTTTAACCTGAAAACGGGTCATCAGGTTATCGGTTTGTTTGTAGTAGGCAGATACCAAAAGGCTGTTATTTCCTTTGAATGTTTTTTGGTAGTTCAGTTCAACTGAGTTGGTAAATTCAGGAATGAGGTCAGGATTACCGCGGCTTATATTGAGTGAATCAGTGTAGTCTACAAATGGCAGAATCTGGTAGAAACTTGGCCTGTTGATTTTTCTGGCATAGCTGAATTGTAGATCCTGGGTTTGGTTGATCTGGTGTGTAAAATTCAGGCTGGGGAAAAGACTCAAAGGATAACTGTTTCCAAAACTCTTGCCATTTGTTAGCAAGGTGCCTGTATATTTGGAATTCTCAGCCCTCAGACCAATCTGGTAATTGGTTTTTTTTCCGATGACATTTCCATATGTGCCATACACTGCAAAAACCTTGTCGTTGAATTTGTAATTGGCATTGATGGAGGTAATAGGAATGAACTGGTTCAAGGCAATATTATAAATATAATTGAGGTTTTCACTTTGAAAATCTCTTATGGCAGCCCTGAATCCTAGTTCCATTTTGGATGATTCACCCAATGGATTGGTGAAATCAGTTTGAATGGTGTACAAAGAATTTCCGCCCTCCCCATTTTGCTTTTGATTGATCAGGCCCCCTTTAGGATTGCTTTGCAAATCAAAATACTGGGTTTGGAAACCTCCATTGCTTTTGTTATTGCTTTTGTTGTAGTTCAAATCAGCGGTCAGCTCCATGCCTTTTTTGCTAAAAAGATGTTTGAAGCCTACGGCTGAACCATAATTGTTGAAATTAAAACCGGAGCTGGTAGCCCTTTTGGACAGGATTGACTTTATTCCTGAATTAAAGAGTGTATCTGTTTTTATGGACAGTTCATCTTCATTGTTGAACTCACCCATCACCAGGCTGCCTGAAACAGTTACAGTATTTCTGTTATCAATAAAATAATCCAGTCCTGCTCTGTTGTAATTGAAAAATCCGAGACTTCTGGGATTGTTGGCTTGGGCATAACGGATGGAAGGATAGGCAAAGAATTCCTCCCTGATGGATTCTCCCTCACCGATAGATTTTCTTTTATTGTACATGGTGCTGGCAAATACATTCACCTTGTCTTGCTTGATGTTGATATCACCGCCAAAATTGGGCATCAACCTTGAGTCAATTCCTGCACGAAGATTACCATTATAACCCGCTTTTCTGTTTTTCTTGAGAACAATATTAATGATACCGGACATTCCACCGGATGCATCAAATTTGGCGGACGGATTGGTGATGAGCTCTACACTTTGTATGGCATCAGAGGGTATTTGATCAAGTGAAAGGTTGGTGGGTCTTCCATCTACGAATATGGTTGGAGATGCATTCCTCAGGCTAACATTACCGTCAATGTCTACATCAACTCCAGGAATATTCCTCATCATCTCTGAAGCGGTTTGTCCTGTAGAAACAAGGTTCTTTTCAACGTTAAAGATTTTCCTGTCTACCCCCATTTGCATAAAAGGCTTGGTACCCACAACTTTGATTTCTTCCAGTTGTTTTGCATCAACTTCAAGTTTGATATTCCCAAGATCAACGTCTGCATTGCTCATGATTTTTGAAAAATCATTGCCATTGGGGCCGAGGTCAAACTTTACTGGTTTTTCTATAGTAAGGTACCCTATGGCTGTGACCCTCAGGATAAATTGACCCCTTAGCGGAAGTCCTTCAAGGCTGAAATCACCGTTGCTCTTGGTCAATTGACCTGAAAGAATTTTGTTTTTCTTTGCCTTTGTTGTGCTATCAAAAACTGATTGTACAAGTTGAACTGAAGAGGCTTCAACACCCTTGTTGGTTTTGGCATCCATGATTTTACCATAAAAGCGACCAATATTCATGTTTTGGCTGGCTCCTGATGGTCTACCACCTCCAGGATATTGAGCAAAGGTGTTAAGCGATAGGAGAGTAAACAGGGCAAAAAATAATTTTGACATTAAGCTGTATTTTAATGGATTGGATGCTTTTTGATCTTTTAATCTTTCGGATTGAAAGTCAAGTATTTGTTAAACAAAAAAGGAAGAATTAAGTTCAGGATGCCAATAAAGTGATCAAAACCTGAAAAATACCGATGATTAGTCCTAAAACACCTCCAATGATTTCAACAAACCTGAATTCTTTGGACATGATTTGATTGAGTATAGTTTCCATTTTATCACTGGAAAATCCAGAAACCTTTTCTGTTACCATTTTTTCGAGGTCAAGCTCTGACTCTAAATGTTTCATGTATGATCCAATGATTTCAGGGAACATGGTTTCAAGCTCCTTCATGAAAACGGATTTTAACTGGTTGATGGTATTTTGTCCGATAAACATGGAAATCATGGGGAAAACGCTGCTGAGTTTTTCACGCAGGAAAAGGTCGATTTTTTCTTCAACTAGGGGCATTATTTTGGAAAGGTTATCCGGATTGATGATTTTTTCCTCAATTTCTTTGAATGATAAAAGTTCCTTACTGACAAGTTTACCGAGTTTTTCTGCAAATTGTTGTTGCCTTTTGGGGAAAATACCGTGAAAGGTTATCCCAAGAATTTTTTTGGGTTCTTTGGGGTGAAAAAGCATTTTTATGGCTATCCAATTGGTAAACCAACCAATAAAGGCAGATATCAAAGGGATCAGGATTAGCCAGTAATTCATTCTAGATGTTTTTTACAAAGTTAGTTGATCTTAACCAAGTTAAATTCAATTTTGGTGGAGTAAACATTTCCATTAATTTTGCACTCCATTATCACGGAGGTTGTAGCTCAGTTGGTTAGAGCGTCTGATTGTGGTTCAGAAGGTCGTGGGTTCGAGACCCATCATCCTCCCTCCAAAAGAAAGGGTATTCTTCAAGAGAATACCCTTTTGTTTTTCCACGTACCAGGCATTCTATGCTTTCTTAACATAACTTTTAGGCTCTATTCACCACAAAAACAACCTGTAAGTTCCTGAAAGGGTTAATTTTGAATATGTCATCTAAATTTTTACAATTTATGTTCAGTAAAAAATCATTACCAGTTGTGATCGTTCTTGTGTTGGCCGGTTTGTTGTTAACCTTCAATTCCTCAGGTATTGGTAATCCGCCAGAAAAGTACCAGCTGATTTTTCAGCAGGTAGCAGATATGCTGGAAGCTGCACATTACAGTCCGAAGAAAGTAGATGATGTTTTCTCGCAAAACATCCATAAGAAATACCTTGAAGCGCTTGATCCTGACAAGAATATATTTCTTCAAACAGACCTCAGGGAATTGAAAAAATTTGAGACCTCCATTGATGACGAATTGCATGGAGCTCCCATTGCTTATTTTTATGCAGTTGATCAAGTTTATGCAAAACGCACAAAAGAAGTTGCAGCATATTACCCAGAATTGTTACAGAATCCTTTTCAGTTTACTGCAGATGAATCCATTGTTTTGGAACCTGAGAAGCTTGATTACCCCAAAAATGAAGCTGCAAGAAAGGATGCATGGAGAAAAAGATTGAAATTCCTGACCTTGGAACGACTGTCTGATCTGATGGATCAACGCAATACGATGAAGAAGGGAGATAGTGCCTACAAGACTGATGCCGAACTGGAAAAAGATGCCAGGGCCAAAGTGAAACTGATGATGACAAGAAATTTTGATCGGATTATTATCAAAACCAAGCCAGATGAAAGATTTGATATACTGGTCAACGTAATTACCAATTTCATGGATCCTCATACCACATTCTTTCCTCCATTGGAAAAAAGATCATTTGATGAACAAATGAGTGGAAGGTTTTATGGTATTGGTGCATCATTGCGCAATGATGAGGGTGGTGCCATCAGGATTGCTACCATCGTGGCAGGGCTTCCAGCGTCAAAATCTCAACAGTTGGCAGTTGGCGATCAGGTATTGAAAGTTGGTCAAGCTACTGAAGAACCTACTGATCTCACTGGTTTTGAAACGGAAGATGCTGTAAAGCTGATCAGGGGTAAAAAGGGTACTGAAGTCAGGTTAACAATCAAAAAAGCTGATGGAACAATAAAAATTGTTTCAATGATCAGAGATGAGGTGGTACTGGATGAAACCTATGCCAAAAGTGCTGTAATCAATGAAGGTGGAAAAAAAATCGGATACATATTCCTTCCTGAGTTTTACGCAGATTGGGAAAGACCCAATCGACCAAAATGTTCTCAGGATGTGGCCAAGGAAATCATCAAACTGAAGGAACAAGCTGTTGATGCCATCATCATGGACCTCAGGAACAATGGCGGAGGTTCTTTGTATGACGTTGTGCAGATGGTAGGTTTCTTTATCCCAGAAGGGCCAATTGTTCAGGTTAAAGACAGAGAGGGAAATCCTCAGGTACTCCGAGACAGGGATCGGTCTGTTTTGTACGACGGACCTTTGGCTGTGATGGTTAATGAATTTTCTGCCTCAGCTTCTGAGATTTTTGCAGCTGCTATTCAGGACTATGGTCGTGGGATTGTCATTGGCAGTACTTCTACCTATGGAAAAGGCACTGTTCAAAGGAATATTGGTTTGGAACCCAGCACTGGTCCTTTCAACAAAGAGGCCACTGATATTGGTACCATAAAACTGACCTTACAGAAATTTTACCGCATCAATGGTGGATCAACTCAACTCAAGGGCGTAACACCTAATATAATTCTTCCTGACCAGTATGAAACCCTCAAATACAGGGAAAAAGACAATCCTGATGCATTGCCTTGGGATGAAATTCCAAGGGCATTTTATACCCGTGTTTCTCCAGGCTATGACATGGAATATGTACAAAAGAACAGCGCTGTTAGGGTTGCTGCAAATCCAACCTTTAATGCCATCAAGGAATCTTCCAGCCTCATGGAGACCGCCAATCAGCGGGTTTATTCACTTCAATTGAACAAATACCGTGAGGGACAGAAAAGCCTCAGGGAGTCGTTCAAAAAAATTGAAGAAATGAACAAATCGACCAAAGTGATGGAAGTGAAAATGTTGGAATTGGACCAGAAAAAACTTTCTTCAGACAACGACAAACTTGAAAGGCGCAAGCAATGGATTGGCAATCTTTCAAAAGATATTTACATCAATGAGACCTGTCAAATCATCTCTGACATGATAAGACAGGTTGTTCTGGTCAAAGGAAATTAATTATCAGAAGTTAACACCATACCTCGTGTGCATTATTTTCCTATGGTGTAACCAGTGACCAACAATAATATATCCAATGGAGAGCAGGCTCATCTGCTCTCCATTGTCTGTTATACCCGAACGGCTCAGCCAATCTTCATTAAATCCTTTGAAAAGCAGGGCTGTAGCGCGTCTAACATAAATAAATTCCTGAACAAGCATTTCTACGTCATATGTTTTTTCTGATGCTATTGCATATTGATTTTCTTCAAAACTCCTGATTGGATGAGGGTCTTGTCTGGCAATGGATAGTGCCCTAAAGGCAAAAATCATTTCTGCATCAATGCAATGCCTAATGAGGGTATTGATGCTCCATTTGCCGGGTGCATAGGTAAATGTGCCTTCTGCTTTAGAGATGATTTGTAGATCTTTTTCAAGTAAGGTGACTGATGTGTCCAGTAAATCACTGATGTTACCTGGCCCAACCTGTTCAACATAACGGTTGAAAAAAGCGGGGTGCCTGATAGCAGAATTGGCTGGATACATTTTACTGTTTTTTCTTTTTCTTGATTGGTTTTTCTGTATTACCCTGGCTTGACCTTCTTTCCCCTGTTGTAGTAGAAGCCAGTTTGAGGGCATCTAAGGCATTGACAATTCCACCTGTTATTGAAAGCTGCTCCAAACTTGTTTTTTCATCTTCTGTTCCAGGTTTTGTGAAGCTGGCTTTAGAAGGTTTCATTGCAGATTGCTCAATAATTTGTTTTACCTGTGCTGCAGATAGATCAGGATAGTAGGAGAGAATAAGGGATGCCAAACCTGCAACGACAGGGGATGCCATGCTCGTTCCATCCTTGTCTCCATAGGTATTTCCGCCAGGGATGGATGAAAAGATCTTCACTCCAGGAGCAAAAACATTGACCTCCCTTTTTCCATAATTGGAAAAAGAAGCCGCCAAATCTGCCTCTGTTGCACCACTGGCTCCAACATTCATCCAATTGGTAAAAACCTTAAGGGTATCATTTTCAAAATTGCGAGACGGGAAATTATCTTCCGTATCAATATTCTTGGCATCATTGCCTGCTGCGTGCACCAAGAGGACACCTTTTGATTCAGCATATTTAACGGCCTCATCAACCCATTTTTTCTCTGGTGAGAAGCTTTTGCCAAAACTCATGTTCACTACCCAGGCACCATTGTCTACGGCATAGCGGATGGCATTGGCGATATCCTTGTCGTGTTCATCACCATCTGGAACCGCCCGAATGGTCATAATTTCAACATTGTTGGCCACACCGTTGATGCCAATGTTGTTTTGCCTTGAAGCGCCAATGATTCCTGCAACATGGGTGCCATGCGAAGCATCTATGCCCATAAGATCATTGTTGCCATAAAATCGATCGTTGATGTCTTCATAATTGTCTTTAACAACATTCTGTCTATACCTTGTGGGTTCTTTTTCAACTGCTTCTACTTTGGATTTTTCTCCTTCATAGAATTGAATAAGATCAGCAATCAAACTGACATTGGTGTTTTCCATTTGCCTGGTTTGCTGGAAAAAACCCAATAGAACAGATTTCGCTTTGATCACTGAAGATTCTGATGGTTTGAAATCCTGTAGTTCATCACCTGTATAACTTTCCTTCCCCATAGACAATTTTAGGACGCTGTCAGCAGACGGAATTTTTGCAACCAAGTCCTTGAGCATCATAACATACATACCAGCTTCCTTTGCTTGTGCTTCAATTTGGATTTTTGCTTTGGTGAACAGTTGATATTGCATTTTTTTCTCCCCTGACAGGCTGTTAGCATCTATATTGCTATTTCCAAATTCAGGTTTGAACTTGTAATATACCCTTACTGCCTCGTAGCTGTCTTTTCCAACGTTTTTACCGTCTTTTCCCCCGATAAAATTCCATCCATGGATGTCATCAATGTAACCGTTTTTATCATCATCAATGCCATTACCCGGGATTTCCTTTTTGTTTTGCCAGAGGATTGGTTTCAAATCTTCATGAGCAGTATCAATGCCTGAATCAATGACGGCTACAATAACCTTCTTTTTTGGAGACTTGCCGGCCAGGAATTCAGTATAGGCTCTTTCCAATGAAATGCCATAAATACCAGTTGACTGATGGTCTTCCAAATGCCAACCTTTTTTATAGGCATCAGGTTTTTCATTAAGTGATTGTGCCCCAACAAAAGCGTAACTGCAGATGAATGTGAGAAAGACTGGGATGATCTTTAGATGTTTCATATATAATTGATAATTAATTATTTAAATTGGTTTTATTAGATTTTTTGTTGAGGGTAAAAAGCAATACAATTGAAATAGGTCCTGTAATAAAGAGCATGATTGTTTGAACTGACCAGAGCAGCCAACCAAAAGCAAGCCCTGAGACTTCTTTTATGCCATACAGCAACAATGTCTTTTGAACGGCAAATTGATAAGCGCCAATGCCTCCTTGGGTTGCAATCATGGCAAAACTACCAAATGTAAGGATGGACAGGGAAGGTACCCATCCAAGTTCCAAGAGGTCTTGCATGGCATAAAAACCAACCCTGATGCTGGCGAGGTAAAGAAACCATATGGCCATTGTGTATACAATAAACATGAATTTGTTTTCAACCTTCCTGACACTGATCAAGCCTTCAACAATTCCTTTTATCCAATTTTGTATTTTTAAAAGGAAAGACGAATGGCGGAACTTCATGTACAATAAATATCCAATGTTATACAGGAACAATAATAAGGTGAGCAAAAACAAAAAGGCTGTCGGAGAAGCATTGATTTTTGACAGAATTTGATCAAAAAGTTCCTTTGCATATCCGCCAACAAGGTCAATTTGGGTTGAAATGGCAAGCAAGATCACCAAAACCAGGCTAATAAGGTCTAAAACCCTTTCCGCCACCATAGTCCCAATCAGTTTGTCAACAGGTATTTTTTCGTATTTGCCCAATAGGCTGCATTTCATTACTTCTCCCAACCTTGGAAACAGGATATTAAAGAAAAAACCTGTTAGCACAGCAAGAAAAACATTGACGGTTCTAGGACTTTTTCCTAATGGTTGTATCAACATCTTCCACCTGATGGCCCTTATGTAGTGACTGAGTATAATAATGATGATGCAAGGAACGATAATACTCGGTTTAGCATTGAAAACCAATGATTTGACTTTATTGATTTCATTTTCCGTGAATGATCTTGTAGAGAACCAAACAAGGAAAATGCCCAATGAAAGGAAAATAATGAACTGCAATATGGTTTTGATCCTTTTGTTGAACATCCATTGGTTTTGAATGGTAAAGTTAACCAAATGCTTGGTTGGAGAAAATGTAAATCTTTATCAAATTGAGCCTAAAAGGACCTGAAATGGCTGTCGGCAGGCAAATCCGATAAAATTTCTTATTTTTACATGCAATTTCGTCCGCTTCATCAATCCAAACAAATGGTAAGCAAAAAAAGAATTCTCTTTATAGCCAACGAGATGTCGCCTTACCTTGAGCTCACAGAGTTCTCGGAAATCGTAAATAAACTTGCAATTAAAGCCAATGATACTGGCTATGAAGTAAGGTGTATCATGCCCAGATTTGGAACAATCAACGAAAGAAGACATCGTCT
>CANHSD010000037.1 GCA_947463105.1 Chitinophagaceae bacterium | reverse complement strand
TGAAATGTAACAAATGCAAGAATCTCACTCATTCTGGCCTGAATAATGGAAGCAAGATTTTTTACACTGATCTCGCGTGATGGAAGTCCTCTCAACCCAGGTATTTTGATAAAGGCATTGTTTTGTGCGGCTTCCGACAAAGCACTACCATACTGCACTTTCATTAGCTCAGCTTGTGTTTTCAGTACGCCCAATCCCATCTTGATGTCATTGGTGATGTTTTCACCACCAAAAGGTATCACGGCAGTATGTTTGAGAATACCTTCATAAAAAACAGCAAGATCCGTGGTGCCACCACCAATGTCCAGGATGGCAATCCCTGCTTCAATGTCCTGCTCACTCATTACGGCTGCAGAAGAAGCAAGTGGCTGAAGCATCAGGTCCTTTACTTTCAGCCCTGCTTTTTCAACACTCCTGTTGATGTTGCGGATGGCATTGCGGTCACCGGTAATGATATGGAAATTCGCGCCGACCTTTACCCCAGTGTATCCGATCGGGTCTACGATATTTGGAATATTATCAACCGTGTATTCCTGAGGAATGACATCAATGATCTGATCCCCTGCAGGGATATAGGTTTTATATTGGTCCGCCACCAACTGATCAATCTCCAATTGTTTGATCTCATCATCCGTTGAGTGCCGCACAATATCTCCCCTCGTCTGGAGACTCTTGATATGGTGACCTGCAATACCAACATATACTTCGTTGATCTCCAATCCAGGATTGGATTCATAACAGTTCTTCAAGGCAGTCTCAATGGCCTTGATGGTTTGATCGATGTTCAGGACCATACCATGTTGAACACCATTGCTGTTGGCCAATCCAAAACCCAGGATTTCCAATTTCCCGAATTCATTTTTCCTGCCTGCAATCGCTGCAATCTTGGTGGTACCAATGTCTAGCCCTACAATGATGGGTTGTTCATTTGTCATAGCTTACTTTTTACTGGGGTTATTGTCTGTTCGTTATATTTAATATTGACTGTGCTGTCTGCAATGGCAACAGCGTTGAGAGAATCCATTTCTGCAGTGCTATCTGGCACTTGGTAAAGTCCATTGCCTTTTATGCAAACTACCTGATCCTTGAATTGTAGATCAATGGTAGCATACTTGGTCCATCCATTCTCATTGCTGATGCGGCGGTAAACCATCTTGAGCTTATCGAGCATCGCTGCCCAGTCGCTGCGATTACCCAACCGGATGGTTTGATCCCCCACCTGGGTAACCAGTTCAAAACTGTTATCAGCATTGATATTCACCTGCTCAATCTGTGCCATCCAAAAAGGATCAACAAGAATGAATTGGGCCAGACCAGTGATGCGTTGCATCACCAAAGAATCTTGAGCATTTGCCCCTGCAGGATTCATGTAAAAATTGCTGAACACCGGAAGTGATATTACATCATTCATCTTCACTGGGAGTGTTGTAAAATTTTCATCCATGTAAACCGAACTGCCTGCAGGTGTAAACAACCTGGCAACAGGAGTTCTCTGCTGCACATTGATATGCAATACATGGTGCTGGTCAAAGAACATATCTGCAGAGAAAATCCAAGGGTTTTTCTCCAGCTGGCGCTCCAATGCATATAAATTAACAGATATAAGTTTTTTTCCTATAGGGAGTTCTTTCTTCTGATCTGGCCAAAGGGTGGAAATGATTTCCATTTCATCCAGCATCCTGTATGGTTTGTTGTCAGTAAATTCAACCTGCACTGCTTTGCAAACCATTGTGCGTTCCTTGATGACGGCACTCACCAGCAATACCATCAAACCTGAACTGATAGCAGTCCACATGAGAATGGTCAAAACCTTGTACACGATGGTCATCTTGATTTTCATCATTTGAGCATGGTGTTTTTAAGTGGTTCAATCATGGTGTCAATATCACCAGCACCAGCGGTCAACAGCAGTTCAGGCTGCAACTCAAGTACCAGGGCTTCTAACTCTTGTTTGTTTTTCAACACAACTTTCCCTTTCATCCGCTGCATGATCATTTCACTGCTCACCCCTTCAATAGGAAGTTCCCTTGCCGGATAAATGGGCAACAAAACAATCTCATCAGCAAGGTCAAGACTTGCAGCAAAACCATCGGCAAGATCTCTGGTACGGGTGAAAAGATGCGGCTGAAAAATGATGGTGCATTTCTTAGAGGGATACATGGCCTTTGCTCCTGTGATCAAGGCCCTCAGCTCTTCTGGGTGATGTGCATAGTCATCAATATAAACCAGCGAAGGAGTTCTCACAATATATTCAAACCTTCTTTTGACACCTGCAAATGAGGCCAGTGCTGACTTGATTTTTTCATCATCAATACCCAGGTGCTTGGCAATAGCAATGGCCACAAGGCTATTCTCTACATTGTGCATGCCGCCCATGTTCAACCGAAGTCCTTCTATTTCCCAATCCTTACTCTTCACGCCATATACATAAGACCCGTTGTCGATATGCAGCGAAAAAGCATGAATATCTGCATCAGTATCCTCAAGTGCATAGGTGAGGTGCCCTTTAGGATTGAATTCCTTTTCACGGTTCAATCCTTTTCGGGTGAGCAGCAGTCCATTCTCTTTAAGATTTCCTGCAAATTGAACAAACGCATCTTCCATGGCCTCGGCGGTTCCATAGATATCGAGATGATCCGCATCCATGGAGGAAACAGAAATGATATTGGGATACAATTTCAAGAAACTCCTGTCATATTCATCCGCTTCAATCACACAAACAGGATTGGGATCACTCCAAAAATTGGTATGGTAATTGGTGGATATGCCGCCTAAAAATGCATTGCATCCGAATCCGGTATCACGCAGGATATGTGCAACCATTGTGCTGGTAGTCGTTTTTCCGTGTGTACCAGCAATGCAAATATTGAAGGTGCCCTTGGAAATAACCTGTAGGATATCGCTGCGTTTCAACAGGTTCATGTGTTGTTGCCTGCAGTATGCAATGATCTTGTTCTCTTGCGGAATGGCAGGCGTATACACAATGATATCGACATCTGTAGGACAGGCTGACGCATCATCCGTGTAATGTATTTCGATACCTTCCGCAGACAAGGCCTGTGTCAGTGCTGTTGCTGTTTTATCATAACCAGACACCTCCACTCCCCGGCTATGAAAAAACCTCGCAATGGCGCTCATGCCTATGCCTCCTATTCCAATGAAATAGGCTTTGCGGATAGCTGCTATGTCAATCAACTCAACCATTTGTTTTTTCCACTATTTCGATGATATGCTCGGCAATGACCATATCGGCATTTTTTACATAAAGCGTTGAGGCTGCATTTCCAAAACGCTCACATTTTTCCTTGTCGGCAACCAGGCCCAACAAAGCATCAACAAGTTCCTGGTCAGCAGTTTGATCTGCAACCATCAATGCTGCACCATTGTTGACCAGGATAGAAGCATTCACCGTCTGGTGGTCTTCTGCCGCATGAGGATAAGGAACAAGTACAGAGGGCTTCCCGCATGCACATATCTCTGCCAAAGCAATAGCACCAGCCCTGGACACAACTACATCCGCTGCTGTATACGCATAGTTCATCTTTGTAATGAATTCTGTTACACATACATCTTTCCTGTTGCGGATTTCTGCAGAAACCAGCTCCAGGTTTCCTTTTCCCGTCTGCCATATCAACTGAACACCGGCTTCAAAAAATGTGTTGATCTGTTTGGCGATTGCATTGTTGATGCTTCTTGCACCAAGGCTGCCACCAATCACAAGAACCGTTGGCTTACCTTCCCTTATACCAAAAAACTCCAATGCTTCTTCACGCAATACAGTTGATTCAGCAATTTCCCTTCTTACAGGATTTCCAGTTCTAACCAATTTATCAGGAGGAAAGAATTTCTCCATACCAGCTGTTGCCACCATGATCAATGATGCTTTCTTGCCAAGCATGATGTTTGATTTTCCTGCGAAGGAATTCGCTTCATGCAAGAAAGTAGGAATGTCCTTGCTTTGTGCATATTTAAGCACAGGAAAACTTGAGTATCCGCCCACACCAAAAACCGCATCAGGTTCAAAGGATTGGAAGATTTTTCTTACCTGATAAAAACTCTTGATCAATTTAAAAGGAAGGCTCCAGTTTTTCAAAAAGGAAGCCCTGTTGAATCCTGCAATGTCAAGCCCTTCAATACGATAACCGGCTTGGGGCACTTTTTCCATTTCCATTTTGCCTTTGGCACCAATAAACAATACCTGGATAGATGAGTCAATCCTGCGCAATGCATTGGCCACTGCAATGGCTGGAAATATATGCCCTCCGGTTCCTCCTCCTGCTATGATGATCTTTTTCAATTTCATTTTGATCCGCCCTCCTGTTGCGTTTGGGGTTCTGCTTTCCCTTCCAATATTTCGACGTTTCTGGCAACACTCAAAATGATGCCAATAGACAGACATGTAAACAGAAAAGAACTTCCACCCATGCTGACCAGGGGCAAGGTGACTCCTGTTACTGGGAACAGGTTTACATTTACCGCCATGTTGGCCAGGGCCTGAATCACGAGCGTAAAGCCCAAGGCAAGGGAAAGAAATGCACCAAATGCATAGGGGCATTTGCGCATGATCCTGATGCACCTGTACAAAAAAAGCAAATAGATCAAGAGCATCACCGCTGCACCAAGCAAACCATATTCTTCGATGATGATGGCATAAATGAAATCAGAATAGGGATGTGGCAAAAAGTTTCGGGCTTCGCTGTTGCCAGGACCTAGGCCCATCCAACTCCCTTTTGCAATCGCAATTTTGGCTTGTTGAACCTGGTAGGAGGCTTCCGTTTTGTCAGCATACATGAAGCTTTGCACCCGTTTGATCCATGTTTCAACACGTCCTTTTGTGAGCACGGCGGGCATGGGATCAGTTTTTCCGGTCTCTTCGTTGTAATACATTTTGGCAAACCCAATCAACATAAAAACCGGAATCGCAGCCAAAAGAACGACCAATCCTATATGCTTGAGACTTGCCCTGCCAATGAACAGCAGAAAAAGACTTGTTGCCCCCGTGAGCAATGCGGTGGATAAATTGGCCGGAGCAATCAAGGCACAGATCAGCAAAACAGGCAGGATGACCGGAAGGAATCCATTTTTAAACTCTTTGATCTTGTCCTGGCGCTTGCTCAATTGTCTGCTGAGGTACATGAACAGGCCAAGCTTTGCCAGGTCTGAAGTTTGGAAAGTAAGGTTGATGATCGGAAGCTTGATCCACCGGTTGGCATCATTGAGGTTGGTTCCAAACAGCAATGTGTACAGCAACAAAGGAACTGCTACAACATAGAGTATCTGCGCAACCCTCGAGTAGACCGTATAATTGACCAGGTGTGCAAAATAGATGATCGCCACTCCTACGGCAATGAACATGATCTGTTTGAAAAGATAAGACTCTGTGCTTTTTGATAATTTATAGGCAAGGGTACCTGTACTGCTGTACACGGCAAGAAGGCTCACCATGGTCAGCAAAACCACAATGGCCCAGATGACTTTGTCACCCCGGGTTCTGCTGGAAATGTTTCCCAGTGAATATTGCTTGATATCTACTCCTTCTCCTTGCATTTTTTTAAATTATAACTCCCTTACTGCTTTTTTAAACTGGTCTCCCCTGTCTTCATAATTTTTGAACAGGTCAAAACTTGCACATGCCGGACTGAGCAAAACCACATCCCCTTTATGTGAAACACCATAAGCAGCCTTCACCGCTTCTGCTGCACTGGTTGCATCAATGATGGTTGACACAATCCCTTCAAATGCAGCATGAATTTTTTCATTGTCAATGCCCAGACAAACAATGGCTTTGACTTTTTCAGCAACCATCTCTTTGATCAAATCATAATCATTGCCTTTGTCCACTCCACCCAGAATCAGGGTAACGGGCTTGTCCATGCTTTCCAACGCAAACCATGTACTGTTGACATTGGTTGCTTTTGAATCATTGATAAAATCAATCCCCTTGACGGTTGAAACCTTTTCCATCCGATGTTCCAGGCTCTCAAAGGATGTTACTGCATCCCTGATACGGTCCTTTCGTATGCCCACAACAGAGGAGGCAACAGCAGCAGCCATGGTATTGTACTGGTTGTGCTTCCCTTTAAGTGCAAAATCAAAAATGCTCATGGCTAATCCATCGCCATGCTTCAGGTTCATCTGGCCTTCTTTGATGAAGGCGCCTTTTGGCAATTCTTTTTGCATACTAATCGGTAATGGTTTTGAATTGAATGGGTATAAGGTGAGGTACTTCACTGTAACAGCATCATCAGCATTGTAGATGAAAAAATCCTGTTCAGTTTGGTTCTTAACGATGTTGAATTTTGCAGCGATGTATTTTTCAAAATCATGATCATACCTGTCAAGATGATCTTCTGTGATATTGGTAAGCACTGCCACATCAGGCCTAAAAGAAACGATATCATCCAGCTGAAAGCTGCTGATTTCAACCACATACATGGGTTTTGGATCAATGGCTATTTGCCTTGCAATTGAATTTCCGATATTCCCTACAAGGGCACAATCCATGCCACCCAACTTGCAAATCTGATAGATCAGGGATGTAGTTGTTGTCTTTCCATTGCTTCCAGTAATACCAATGATCCTGCTTTCGGCCTTGTGTCTGTATGCCAGTTCCATTTCACTGATAATAGGAATCCCTTTCGCATTGATCTGAACCACAATTGGATTGCTGCTAGATATACCAGGGCTTTTCATCACTTCGTCAGCAGAAAGAATTTTGTCAATGCTGTGTCCATCCAATTCAAAATCAATCCTGTTGGCCTCAAGCTCACGCTGGTAACGATCTTTGATTTTCCCACCATCAGAAAGAAAAACATCATAGCCCTGCTGTTTGCACAATAGGGCCGCCCCTACTCCACTTTCGCCGCCTCCCAATATGACAATTTTTTTCTTCACTGTTATTCTATAAATAGATTATCTCATTTTCAATGACATGATTGCAAAAACCACAAACAACAAGGTTACTATCCAGAACCTCACAGCAATCTTGCTTTCATGGTATCCTTTTTTTTGATAGTGGTGATGCAGTGGGCTCATTAAAAAAATCCTCCTCCCTTCACCAAATTTTTTCTTTGTGTACTTAAAATAGCCAACCTGAATGACTACACTGAGGTTCTCAACCAAAAACACAGCACAGAAAAATGGTATCAGCAGTTCCTTTCGCACAATGATGGCCAGGGCAGCAATGATTCCACCAAGGGCAAGGCTTCCGGTATCTCCCATGAAAACCTGTGCCGGATAAGTATTGTACCAGAGAAAGCCAATACAGGCACCAATCATGGCAGCGATAAACACGGATACCTCACCAAGATTGGGGATGTACATGATGTTCAGGTAATCGGCAAAGATCAGGTTGCCACTGGCATAGGCAAAAAGCGCCAAGCATGCTCCAATAAGCGCAGAAACCCCCGTTGCCAATCCATCCAAACCATCGGTGATGTTGGCTCCATTGGAAACCGCTGTCACAATAAAGATGATCACAAGCATATACACAACCCAGCCATATGACCTCAAAGAGGCAGGCAAAAGTTTTGCATAATTGAATTCATGGTCCTTGATAAAAGGGATGGTCGTCACAGGCTCATTGGCTTTTACAAAATACCGCACACCTCCCTGGTATTTCACTTCAATTGCATTGGCTGGTTTGACTTTACCTTTGTATTCCCTCATCACCTTCACATTGTCATTGAACAGCAGCGTAGCACTGATGATGATGCCCAAACCCACCTGGCCCAATACCTTGAACCAGCCAGCCAACCCATCCTTGTCGCCCTTCTTGTAATTGCCCCCCTGGCTTTGGGCCAGGCGTTTTGAACGAAGCTTCAGGTAGTCATCAACGAATCCAACCAGTCCCAACCAAATGGTGCTCAACAACAATAGTTTGATGTACACCTTGTCTAGGTTTGCGAACAACAAGGTAGGTATCAGGATGCCCAGTAAAATGATGAAACCACCCATGGTTGGCGTACCTTTTTTTTGCTCCTCACCCTGCAATCCCAGCTCCCTGACAGATTCACCTACCTGCATTTTTTGAAGAAACAGAATGATGTGCTTGCCATAAACCATGGTAATGAAAAGGGAAAGCAATACTGCCAACATTGCCCGGAATGTAATGAACTGGAAAATGCCCATCCCCGGAAAACGAAGCTGCTCATGTATTAACCATTGATAAAGTTGATAAAGCATTTCTTCTTATTTGTCTAGTTCAGTAAATGTTCTCATCAAAACTTCCTTGTCATCAAATGGAAATCTTTGTCCCTTGATTTCCTGGTACTTCTCGTGTCCCTTTCCTGCCACCAGGATAATATCATCCTCCCTTGCCATCATCACAGCCGTCCGGATGGCCTCCTTCCTGTCTTCTATCACCAATACTTTTCTTTGCAACATTGCATCCATCCCTTCTCCCATGTCTTTCAGAATTGCTGCAGGATCTTCACTCCTGGGATTATCAGATGTGAATATTGCCCTGTTACTGAATTCAGCAGCCGCATTTCCCATCAGTTTTCGTTTTGACCTGTCCCGGTCTCCACCGCAACCGACAACGGTGATGATTTGCTCGCCACCCTTCAGGAATTTCTTGATGGTTGCCAAGACGTTAAGCAACGCATCTGGTGTATGGGCATAATCCACAATGCCAATGATCCTTTCCTTTGGAGAAACCATATAATCAAACCTGCCCTCTGCTCCAGTAAGGTTGCTCATGGTCTGCAGTACATCCAGTCGATCCTCTCCTAAACAAATGGCTGCTGCATAAACTGCCAGCAAATTGTATGCATTGAACTCTCCAATCAAACGAAAATGTACATCCTGTTCATTCACCAACAATTGCAATCCGGTGATGCTATTGTCAATAATTCTTCCCTTGAAATCTGCAACAGAACGAAGACTGTAGTAAAATTTGTTTGCATGGGTATTCTGCAACATTACTGCCCCATTCCTATCATCCATGTTGGATATCGCAAACGCGGTGGATGAAAGGCCATCAAAAAAATTCTTTTTTACCCTGATATACTCATCAAATGTTTTGTGATAATCGAGGTGATCATGGGTTATGTTGGTAAAAATACCTCCCGCAAAATCAAGTCCTGCAATGCGTTGCTGATGAACAGCATGACTGCTCACTTCCATGAAAGCATACTTACAGCCTGCATCTACCATGCGTTTCAACAATATGTTCAGAGAAATCACATCGGGTGTGGTGTGGGTAGATGGTGATATCGTTCCACCAATCATGTTGTGTACAGTTGAGATCAGGCCACAGTTGACGTCCAATGCCGTGAATAATTTGTACAGGAGCGTCGCTACCGTTGTCTTGCCATTTGTTCCTGTTACTCCAACCAATTTCAAGTGATGACTTGGCTCACCATGAAAGGCATGGGCCATGATCCCTGCGGCGTTTGCTGCATCTTCTGTCTGAACATAATTCACGCCAGGCTGTAAAATACCAGGTAGCACTTCACACACGATAGCCGTGGCCCCTTTTTGAATAGCAGTATCGATATATGCATGTCCATCTTGCGAAGCACCTTTGATGGCAATGAAGCAACTGCCTGGACCAACAAGCCGGGAATCAATCTGCACATCAGTAATGTGCAGGTCAGTCCTTCCGGTCAATGACCTGATCCTCACCTTATACAATATGTCTTGCAATAACTTCATGCTCATCATTCAATTGTACTGCCAAGATTCAAATAAACAGTTTGTCCTTTCTGAACAGCCATTCCCGATGGAATAGACTGCGATGTAACTTTTCCTTTTCCAGTGGCAATCACCTGCAACTGCTGTCGCTCTAGCAACTCCAGTGCATCTTTCAAGCCAAATCCTATGAGATCAGGCATACTACCATGCTTGGTTGACCAGTTGCTGGCTGCCAAATTTTTTTCATTGTTCATCACCCTACTCCATTCTCCTTTTTTCCCAGCATCAAGTATCGGTTTCCCAATTCCTTTGGCGATGGCCTTGAAATCATTTGTAGATCCATTCCACTCAGACTTGCTGCTATCTGCATATTTCGGATGCTGATAGCTTGTATAGAGATCTGCATCCACGGTAAACAACTTGTTTGCAATCTCACTGAAAACAGGTCCTGCCACTTCTGCACCATAGTACTTTGCTGCATAAGGTTTGTTCTTGATCACTACTATACAAGCGTATTTAGGATTTTTCGCAGGGAAGTAACCTGCAAAAGAGGATTGGTAGATATGATCGGAATAACCCTTGTTTTCATTGGCAACCTGCGCTGTTCCAGTTTTTCCAGCGAGGGTATAAAAGCGATTAAACATACTCTTACCCGTTCCTGACAATACAACTCCTTCCAGGCATGATTGGAGCTGCAACAATGTTGACTTACTGCAGATTGAATCGCGAAGTACTGTGGTTTTGAATTCCTGCACTACCTTGCCGTCTTTCATGATGGCATTGACCAGGTAAGGTTTCAATAACTTTCCATTGTTGGCCACTGCATTGTACACCATCAGGGTCTGCAAAGGACTGATGGAAATATTGTAACCAAAACTCATCCAGGGAAGTGCAACATCACTCCAGTTTCTTCCGCTTGGGTTGGGAATGAGGGAGATCGATTCGCCCAGAAGGTTTATTCCAGATAACCTGTCGAGGTTCAGTCGCTCTAGATGAGCAATGAATTTTTTTGGATTATTGATGTAGTGTGTTACAGCGAGTTTGGCCATCCCAACATTTGAACTCAACTCAAATGCCTGTTTGTAGGTAACATTTGTACGGTTATGCTTTTCACTATCCTTTACAACCCTCCCTCCAATAGCCCAAATTCCCCCTTCAAGATTAACAGGACTGTTTATACTGATGTACTGGTCTTCGAGTGCTGCCAGCATGGTCACCAATTTGAATGTTGAGCCAGGTTCTGATCGGGTTATGGCATAATTGTAGTCTTCCCTGTAAGACCCGTCTTTCTGCCTTCCAAGGTTGGCAATGGCCTTGACCTTACCGGTCTTCACTTCCATTACGATACAGGTTCCATTGAGACATTCATTGGTTTCCAGCATTTTTAACAATGCCTGCTCTGCCACGTCCTGAATGTTTATGTCGATGGTTGTGATGATATCTTTCCCATTTTCGGGTTCAATTTCCGAACCTTCGACAGGAACAAACGCACCACCAGCAATCCTTCGCACCAGCCGCTTTCCAGTAACCCCTTTGAGCAGGCTGTCGTATGTTTTTTCCAAACCGACATTTGTGGTGACAAAATTTCCCATGGAGTCGACGTATTCTCTGGAGAGTCCAATCGTTCTGTTGGCAAGCAATCCAAAAGGAGCCATCCTTTTTTCTTTTTCAATAAATATGAATCCGTTCTTATTTCTGCCGGACTTGATAAAACTGATATTGCGCAACAACTGGTATTGCTTGAAATCAATATTTTTTCTCAACAAATGGTAACGATCTTCCCTGTTGAAAACACCCATCAATTCATGCTTGTAGGCGCCAGGTGTACCTCCTCCGAGGATGGATGAAAGATGAATGGACAAACTGTCAATGGCCTTTTTAAACCTCATGCCATTTTTTTCCTGAACACCCTGAGAACCAAAATCCAGGTAAATATCAAAAAAAGGAATTGAGCTGCTCAGCATCCTTCCATCTTCACTGTATATGGTTCCGCGCTCCGCATCCATTTCCCTGTATTCAAGGTGCAGGCTATCGCTCAACGATTTCCAGTATCCCCCTTCAACCCTTTGGATGAACAACGCCTTTCCAAAAATGCAAATGCCCAATACAAGCATCAGCAAGTAGATCAGGTAACTACGCCATAATATGTCTTTTTTTGTCTCCAATGAATAGCTTTATTTAACCTCTTTTTTTATTATTGAATCATTCAATGCAACCGGAGGCTCAAGAATTTCTTTTACGCCAGAAACCGCTACTGATTTTACTACTTCAGATTGTTTTGTCATGAACATCCAATCTTTTCTCTCCATTTTGAACTCATATTGCAAATCCTTCAATTCTTTTGTTGTTCTGTTGATATCCTTGATTGCCTTTTCCGCATGATGACTGTTGTAGATATATGCAACAGCGAGGGCAGACAGGAAAAGGAAGAATGGCACATTTTTCACCAACCAACCCTGGTTGATAAAAAACCATTTGACATCATTCTTTTCAAGCGCCATATGTTGTTTTTTCTCTTTTGTTTTCTGTTGTTTACTTCTTTACACCTATCCTCAATCTTGCACTTCGCGATCTTGGATTTTTACTGACCTCTTCAGCAGAAGGCTCAATGGGCTTTCTGTTTAATGGCTCAAAAGGTGTTGTTTTTCTTGTGCCATAAACAGGATCTGCCACCTGTGCATCTTCATCACCCGATTTGAAAAACTGTTTCACTATCCTGTCTTCAAGGCTATGAAAAGTGATGACAGACATCCTTCCTCCAGGCTTGATGAGTGATGCAGATTGAACCAGCAGGTCTTTTAAGGCAGCCAACTCATCATTCACTGCAATCCTGAGCGACTGAAAAACCTGGGCGAAATACTTGTTGGGATTCCCCTTGACAACTGGAGCGATAACTGCTTTCAATTCATTGATTGTGCGGATCTGGCTTTTGCGACAATGTTCAGTCAAGAGCTGTGCAAGTGTTCTTGCATTCGTAACCTCGCCATATTCCTGAAAGACCAGCTGAAGCGATTCTGCAGATGACTGCTGAATGAAATCGGCAGCTGTTAAGGCAGCCGATTGATCCATGCGCATGTCCAAGGGTGCATCAAAACGAATAGAAAAGCCCCTGGATGGTTGATCAAACTGATGACTGCTAACACCCAGATCAGCCAAAATACCTTCGACCTCAGTGACGCTATGGAGACGAAGAAAGCGGGTGAGGTGGCGAAAATTATGGGGAATGAAGACCAGGCGCGTATCAGCAGTAAGATTGGCCCGTGCATCTTCATCTTGATCAAATGCAAAAAGCCTACCCTTTTCGTTGAGCCTGGAAAGAATTTCCCTGGAGTGCCCACCACCGCCAAAAGTACAGTCCACGTAAGTACCGGAAGGATTGATATCCAATCCATCGACGGCTTGTTTCAGCATTACAGGAACATGATAGGCCTGCCTTTCAGCTTCAGCTACCCCATCCCTGTTTTGCTCATCCAATGCCATCAGTTTCTGTTTTTCATGGTTGTACTTTCTTTGCCATCACTTCTGCAGCAAGACCGCTGAAGGATTCCGGTGAAAAGTTTTCAAAGATCTGCTGATACTTATTTTTATCCCAAATTTCCAACTTGTCCATTGCCGAAACGAGCACAATATCCTTTTCCAACCCTGCATGCTCCATCAGGCTCTTCGGCAACAATAATCTTCCAGCACCATCCACCTCAATCTGGGTAGCCCCATTCAAAAAATAGCGCCTGAACTCTCGCACCTTGGGATCAAAATCGTTCAGGGCACTGATATTTTCATAAATCGGCTTCCAGCTCTGCATTGGATACACAGTGAGGCATTTCTCAAAGCCACGGTTGATCACAAAGACAGGTACTTCCCCTTCCGGCAGCTGTTTTTTTATGCCTGCCGGCAGAAGAAACCTACCTTTGCTATCGAGGGTAGCCTCATATTCGCCTATGAATCCAATCATTTACCGTGGTTTAGAAGAAAAATAACATTTAATGACACAAATTAACACAATTTCCCACTTTCATACACTGATTTGCGATTCTATATTTATACACAGCTGAAACTCAATACAGGCCTACATTACAGCCTCATTTACCCATATGGATGTGGATATACCTCCCATGAATGTGAATTACTTGTGAATAAATGAAAAATACTGCACATATACCCCATGTTGAAATGGCAGCTTTCAATTATGACCTGCCCAGCAACCGTATCGCAATGACCCCCCTCGTCAACCGGGATGCATCCAAATTATTGGTCAGGAAAAACAACAGCATCCAGCACAGCCGCTATCATCTCTTACCGGAATTTTTGGCCACCAACAGCTTGTTGGTTTTCAACAATACCCGGGTGATTGCAGCCAGGTTAAGGTTCAAAAAATCTACAGGAGGAGAGATTGAAATCTTTCTCCTTGAACCGGCAGACGGCAATTATGCATGCTTGAACGACCTTGAACAATCCACCTGGAAATGCCTGGTCGGGGGTGCAAAAAAATGGAAGAATGATGAACTGCTGCATGCCTCCAATGATATACACAACAACAAGCTTCAAGCGCAATTGGTAAGCAAGAAAGATGATTATTGCCTGATCAACTTCCAGTGGAGCAATGGACTTCCCTTTGAAAAAATAATCTCAGAAACAGGTAAAATCCCACTCCCTCCCTATATCAAAAGGGAAGCCACCGAAGATGATCAGCACCGTTACCAGACTGTATATGCAGCACATGAAGGATCAGTAGCAGCACCCACCGCAGGGCTTCATTTCACAGAAAACCTGATCAATAACCTGACAGCGAAAGGAATAGCGCATTCATTTGTCACCCTGCATGTTGGTGCAGGCACATTCAAGCCTGTGACAGCAGCCTTGATTGAAGAACATGCCATGCATGAGGAATTTTTTCAGGTAAAGATCGACCTGATCAGTCAACTGGGGAATACCGACAAAACAGTTGTTTCAGTGGGCACAACTTCCCTAAGAACCCTTGAAAGCATTTACTGGATTGCAGTGAAAGCCATCAGGAACAGAAATAAAGGATTCAGCTCCAACATCAATCTTGGACAATGGGAGCATTTGGCCTTATCAGAAGATATTCTTCCATCAAGGGCAGAGGCCTTTCAACAATTAAAGGAGTTGATGGTAGAACATGCTGTTGAAAGCATAGCAGGACATACCGGAATTTGCATTGCTCCAGGATATGTATTCAAGGTAGCAAATGCATTGATCACCAATTTTCACCAACCACAATCAACACTCTTGTTGATCATAGCCGCTATCATGGGGGATGATTGGAGAGGCATGTATGCCAGCGCATTGGAAAACGACTACCGGTTCCTGAGTTATGGAGACGGCTCACTCCTTTTCATTGAGGATACACGTTGATTATTGGAGGGGGATGCTAATCGTAAATGTACTTCCCTTTCCTGGCTCGCTCTGCACATGGATGCTGCCATCATGGGCTTCCACCATTTTTCGGGTATAATTCAACCCAAGCCCAAAACCTTTTACATTGTGCACATTGCCGGTATGTGCCCGGAAAAATTTATCAAATATTCGTGAAACCGTTTCTTTGCTCATCCCAATGCCATTGTCCTCCACAATCAAGACAATATTGCCTTTCTCGTTTTTGGTGGATACCTTGATCAAAGGATCAACATCTTCTTTTGAGTATTTCAGGGCATTGTCAAAAAGGTTGCTGATCATGTTGGCGAAATGTACAGGATGACCCAATACCTGATCTTTTTCAGCCAGCAATGCGTAGCTGATATGGGCTTTTTTTTCAGCTACTTGCAGGGCAAATTTATCATCCAATTTACTCAAGACCTCATGCATGTGAAGTGGCTTCTTATCCTTCAACACCTGATTGATGTCAAGCTGCGCCGCCTGCAAGATCTGCTCAACCTGTGTATTCATCCTGGTATTTTCAGCCTTGATGATTTCGCCGATTGAAAGCAGTTGCTCGCGGTTACCAATGATTTTTTCATTCTTCAATGTATCCACTGCAATGGCAATGGTAGCAAGGGGTGTACGCAACTCATGGGTCATGTTGTTGATGAAATCTGTTTTCATTTCACTGAGTTTTTTCTGTGTCAGGATTGTTCTGACGGTCAGATAAAAGGCAGTGATGATGATTAGGGTAAACAACAGTGCTACAAGAATAACCCAGCTCACCGATCTTAAAACAAAATCTTGCATGTCGTAGGTAATGAGGATCAATGTTTCATCCGGTAAAAGAGAAACGGCCTCATCGCCTGACAGATTGACCAAGGGCCAGGAATGAATAGCATAATTTGTGGTATCAATATTGCCGATTTCATAATACTTTTTGAAATCAGGACTTGTCAGATCGAAATCGGTATTGTTGCTGTTGGAAATAACAGCAAACTGAAATTTAGCGCCTTTTAATCCATTGTCTTCAAAAGAATTGGCAATACTTTTTTGGATTTCTTCCACTGAAAAACGCTCTGCCAAAGTTTGTGGTGACAGCATTTTCAGCAGCTCTTTGGTGGCACCTTTGGGTAATGCATCCTGGGGAATAGCTGGCAAGAGTTGCATTTTTTGATCAACCAGATTTTCCACCACTTCATATTCCACTTCCTGCACCTTGAACCTTACCTGCTCCTTGCGGATGGCCACAACATTCTTCAGCCAGGAATATTGGATGACAATAATCCCTACCAGCGAAATGCTGATGAGTATGGTAATCACTGTA
>CANHSD010000036.1 GCA_947463105.1 Chitinophagaceae bacterium | reverse complement strand
AGTCATCATCAGCAAAGGGTCAAAGTTCAATCCAAAGACCCTTGCAACCATCGACTATCAGAACATTAATCCTTTGGGTTGGACCAGTGACGAGAAGATTGATGATTCAATCAATACGCTGCTTCACAACTACAATATCAGGTACAACGAAGAACTTGGCCGTTACAAGCGTGAGAAATTCAATATCTCCATCGGTGATGAACTTCCTGCTGGTGTATTGAAACTTGCCAAGGTTTATCTCGCTGTCAAGCGCAAGCTGAAAGTGGGCGATAAGATGGCAGGTCGTCATGGTAACAAGGGTATCGTAGCCAGAATTGTAAGGGCTGAAGACATGCCTTTCCTTGAAGATGGTACTCCTGTTGATATTGTGCTCAATCCATTGGGTGTACCTTCTAGGATGAACCTTGGACAGATTTACGAGACCATCCTCGGATGGGCTGGTGAGAAGTTGGGCATGAGGTTCTCTACACCTATCTTTGATGGTGCAACTGTTGATGAAATTTCATCTTTGATTGACCAGGCAGGATTGCCAAGCTTCGGTCATACATACCTCTATGATGGTGAAACCGGAGAGCGCTTCCACCAAAAAGCCACTGTTGGTATCATCTATATGTTGAAACTCCACCACATGGTAGACGATAAAATGCACGCCCGTTCTATCGGACCATACTCTCTCATCACCCAGCAGCCGCTTGGTGGTAAGGCACAGTTCGGTGGTCAGCGTTTCGGTGAGATGGAGGTCTGGGCATTGGAAGCCTATGGTGCTTCGAATATCCTTCAGGAATTGCTTACACTCAAGTCTGATGACATCATCGGAAGGGCCAAGACCTACGAAGCCATCGTCAAAGGTGACAACGTACCGAAGCCTGGTATTCCAGAGTCATTCAATGTACTTGTGCATGAACTGCGCGGACTTGGACTTGACCTCAAGTTTGATAACTAAAGGCCGTAACCAAATCATAACTTCAAAGCCATCCGCAAGGATGGCTTTTTTTTGCCCTGACTTTAACCAGCACAGAAAAGATAAAACGGAATAAAAAAAGGTGAAGTATGGACAAAAAAATAGGGCATTCAATCGAATGCCCTATGAAGTGTAGTATAGATGTTTTTAACTAAACAATGTAGTAACCCAATAAACCAGGGCGGCAAGGACAGCACTCACTGGAATGGTAAGGATCCAGGCTACCAGCAGAGAGGAGGTTACGCCCCATCTTACGGCACTGAGTCGTTTGGTGGCACCTACGCCAATGATGGAGCCGGTAATGGTATGTGTGGTGGATACGGGAATCCCCATTTGACCTGTAAAAAACAGGGTGAAGGCACCTGCTGTTTCAGCGGCCACGCCTTCCAAAGGCGTCACTTTGGTAATCTTGGTACCCATGGTCTTTACAATTTTCCAACCACCACTCATGGTACCCAGGCCTATGGCCACATAGCAGGAGATGGGAACCCAGCCCGGCAGTTGTCCAAAGTCCTGAATGTTTCCGCTTGCAATCAGTGCTGCGCCAATGATACCCATCACCTTCTGGGCATCGTTTCCGCCGTGTCCAATGCTGAAGGCAGCAGAACTGAACAACTGAAGTTTCTTGAACATATTGCCCACTGAATACGCGGTTGGGGTCTTGATTTTTTCTACATATAGATAGACAAGCATGAATAGTATGGAGGTGAAGATGATGCCCCAAACGATGGCATGGTTCTCCGACTTTTCGATGTCTTTCTTGAAAGAGCTTTGGATGTTAAATTTTTCAATTTTTGATTTTACCTTTTTGGTGTTGGCAGGATCAATAGGATAAATGGCATTGATGGCAATGAGGGCGCTGTCCAGGCTGATTTCCTTTTTCAGCAATTGCTTCACAGGGCCTTTGTATTTTTCTGTTTCCACCTTTGCAATATCATACTCTTTCTTTTTTTCTGCATTGTCTGCAGAAAGGGATTCCAGGATAAGAAAATTGTTGGCGTTTCTTACTTCATCTTTCAATTTGCTTACTTCAATGTCTGCCAGCAAGCCATTGTGGTAGGCAAATGCAGCAATTGAGTCGGCACCTATATTATCGAAATCACTCATCACAGGTGCAATTTTTCCATAGATCTCTTTTGCCCCATTCAATTTCTTTTCTGCAGTTGCCAGCTCTTCTTTTGCTTTATCGTTGTTGCTGTCTTTTTCAAGGGCTTCTTCAGCTTTTGCAAGGTCGAGCTTGTATTTGTCGAGCTTGATGAACTTTTCAAGTGCCTGGTTCATTTTATTTTCCTCAAACCTATCGAAAAGCAATACAGTCAATCCCGTTGCGACGATGATAATTCCTATGCGCAGCCACATGTTTCGGGCAATTGTGACAATTGTGATAAAGATGGAAATAGCCATCCCAATCAACGGCGCAAAAAAGATGAACAGTACCGTTTTGATGATGGTATCGTTTTCAACAACTTTAGACCAGGAAATGGATAATCCTTTTGTCATCATGGCATGGGCTATGGCTGCGCCTGCAAATCCTCCAATCAAGGTATGGGAAGACGAGGAGGGGATGCCATACCACCAGGTGAGCAGGTTCCAGAAAATGGCTGCAATCAATCCAGCCAGGATAACATTCAGTGTTATAAATTCTTTGTTAACGGTCTTGCTGATGGTATTGGCTACTGCATGGTCCTGGAAAATGAAATAGGCAACCACATTGAAAAACGCAGCCCAGATAACCGCTTGAAATGGGGTAAGCACCTTGGTGGAAACAACGGTTGCAATGGAGTTGGCTGCATCGTGAAATCCGTTGATGTAATCAAAAATAAGGGCCAGTATGATGATAACAATGAGAAGGGTCATGAGTTCTTTTTTATGCTTACGTAGGGATGGTTATGCGTACTTAATGATGATGGACTCAATCACATTTGCAGCATCCTCACATTTGTCTGTAGCGATTTCCAGCACTTGATAGATTTCTCTTTTCTTGATCACTTCTTTAAAATCGTTTTCAGAATTGAAAAGCATTTCAATGCTCATGTCAAACACATCATCTGCTTGGTTCTCAATGCTGTTAATTTTTACAATTGCTTCTGTCATTTCCCTGAGGTTTTTCATGTCACGCAAACCATGGGTTGCTTTTTTGATTTCTATGCTCCCTTGAAGGATTAACTCGGTAAGTTTGTGTATGCCTGTATCGTTAGGGTTAATTTTGTAGAAATTGATTTTTTTGGCCGAAGCGTAAATATAATCTGCGATATCATCCAATGCTGTTGCCAACTGGTGGATGTCCTCACGATCAATCGGGGTGATGAAATTTCTTCCCAACTCTGTAAAAATCGTATGGGTTAAATCATCATTCTTGTGTTCCATATTTTCAATCTGGGCAAGTATGCTTGCTCTCTTATCTTCATCTGCCTCGTACACCATTTCCTGCAATGTGATGCCCATTTTGTGGACAGTATCAGCGGCGGTTTCAAACAAGCTGTAAAAAATCCTGTCCTTGGGTAAAAAGATCTTGAAAAATGAATTGGCTGCCATGGTTTTGATTTTAAGTGATTAAAAATTGATTTGTGCCTGAATCCTGAGCAAGCGGCCTTTTTGGTCGTTGCTTTTGAGTTTATTATCCTCGAATCTCCTGTGTGAAAGTACATAAGAAGTAGTGAGTTCAAAATTCTTATTGAACTGCCATTCAAGACCGCTCTCGATTTCCCTTACATGGTAAGTTCTTGCATCCAACTCATGTTTTTTGCCGCCGTTATAAGTTTGAATTCTAGTAAAAGGGAAAAACACCTCATCCTTTTTTTTGCCTGCAATTTTATAACTGAATGTCGCATAACCTCCACCAAGATTCCTGGTTTCGATGGAGTCTTTTGCCGGGTTATACCTTGGACCTTTACCAAGATTGTATTCGACCTGAATGCCAAATGGTTTTGGATATAATATAAAGCTACCGGCCAATCTTTTGTCGTTGAATTCAAATGATTTTATGGCCTTGACTCCTGCATTCCTGTTTTCTGTGGGCACCACAAATTTGCCCGCATATGCTTGAATACCTGGTTCAATGATCTGATTACCAAGCTTCATTGGGATGGTGAGTCTGCTGACAAAGTGTAGACTGTTATTGAGTTCCGGTCTATTCGCTGTCTGACCATTGTAAACACCAAACCCAAAAATACCGTAGTCTCCAGAGCCTTTGAAATTATCCTTTACTAAAGATGCGAAAAGTTCCCTTGTTTTTGACGGGGCATAGTAGAAAAAAGCTCCCATATCCCGTTCATTTGATACGGCGGAGTTGGTTGCATCCGCTCTGTCCAGTGGTAGCCTGTTTTGACTGGATTGCATGTTCTCGAATCCAAATGGAACTTTACTCTGTCCTATCCTGATCCTAAATTCATTTTTTTTATTCAGTCCCAGGTCAAAATACGCATCCCTTATTTGGAACAATTGCAACGTTGTTCCTGTAGAACTTCCAAAATCGGGCTGAATATATATGAAAATGCGATCGTGGACGTAGCCGCTTAGGATAAGACGACCTCGTCTGATAGAAACTCCTCCATTCTCTCCCCAGGATCTGTCGCCCTGCTCATTCTTTAATTTTGGATTTGTTTCAAAAAGCCGATTATAGCGTACTTGCATGTATCCACGAAGTGAGATTGTTTCGTACCAAGGTTTTGTTTCTTTCTTTGATGCAGTCATTTGTCCTTTTGCTTTGATCGAAGTGATCAATAGGGCAAACGCCAACGCACCAATTGATTTGGCGGTAAGTCTAAACATGGTTTTTCTTTTAATTGCAACGCAAAGGTGTGAAATTGGAAGAGTAACTGAGTCCGATTCCACATTACCAAATTGTTAACAAATAAAAGAAAAAGCCCCGCCAAGAATGGCAGGGCGTTGCAATTAAAAGATAATTCCATGCAATTAAGCAGTTATTACCCGGCTTTTATGCCAGTATGAAATTAGTTCAACTGTATTATGCATCCGTTACCAGTTTATTATGAGAAGGTTAATTAAATGTTATCTGAAAAAATCGGTGCGGCATTTAGATGTTGTATTGTATCAGGGCATAATTACAATTTTTTTTGCCTGCTGTCCTCCCAATGTCCTGAGCAGAAGAACATGTATTCCTGCTCTTTTCTTTAGCATCTTTAGTGTGGAGGGAGGAATTGTAAGGACGTGATTTCCAGATTTTTGGTGTGAATCGAACAGGGTTTCAAGCATGCGTCCTGCGTGGTCCAAAAGTTCTATTCTTACCCGACCTGATTGGGGGATTGAATAGGTGATTGTTGCTCCCGATTGTACCGGATTCGGATAAAGTTGAAGTTTAGCATCCAATCTTGGCAATGCAGGATTGTTGATGGCTGTCACCAGGTTACCGCTAAGGTCTTTGTTCAGGTAAACATGGTATTCTCCTGGCTGCAGTGTCAGATTGGAAGATCCACCAGATACATTGATGGAAGTTTTGGTAAGATAGCTGTGCCAGGTGCCGTTGGAAGGAAAATTGACCAATGCGGTTTTGGAAGTGATATCAAAGTTACCGATCACCACAACTTTGAGAGAGTCGTCATTGATCTGCATTGTTTTTACTGCACTGCTGAAATCTATGGTGTATTTGTCAGTGGTGAAAGTGGTCAGGTAATTGGATTTTAACCTCAGTCGGATCAGGTTGGAATACACATCAAACAAACTTCTCTTCAACACATCATTGAAGTTGTTCCAGACCAGGGGTTTGTTGTCAAGCCTGCAATTGTTGTTGACGGTCCCGTCTGTACAGGTATTGATGGAGTAGGGAAATCCCAACTCACCAAACTGCCATAGCATTTTTGGCCCCGGAATCATTGCCCAAAATGCCGCTGCCTGCCCTATCCGTTTGAGCGCAGATATGGAATCCCTTGTTGAATAGGAAGAAGACTGGTTGCCAAAATTCAAGTTCTTGTACATGAGTCGTTCTTCATCATGGCTTTCCATGTATCCGATCAGGTGTGGTTTTGCCCAGCCTCTTTTTTGTGCTGTAACACCACCGAAATCACTGTCTTGCATATAACCCATGGAGGCCTGATTAAAATTGTGGTTGGCATTTCCCCAGAACAACATTCCATAGTCTGCAAGTTCTTTTTCTTCCGTATTGTCTGCAAAATGTTCCAGAATACAGTAGCTATTGGGTGAAACTGCCTGAGAACTATCATAAATGCGCTTCCAGATCGCAACCCTGCTGGCATCATAGTTCCCCCAGGCCCCAACATTGTTGGGATTGTTGGTTTGTGTGAATCCTTTTGAAAGGTCCCACCTGAAGCCATCAATTTTATAATTGGTCAACCAATGCCTGACCACCCGGGCAACCAGGTCTCTGGTGGCCTGTGATTCATGGTTGAAATCGTTGCCTACATTGAAGGGATGCCTCGCATCAGGATTGAACCATGGATTGTTGGTTGCAGGCTTGTTGTTGGTGCCATCCCAGTACATTTGGGCATGGGGCGAAGATCCAAAGGCATGGTTCAATACCATGTCCATGATCACTGCAATTCCCTGCTGGTGGCAGGCATCGATGAAATCCTTTACAGCTGTTTCATTGCCATAAAATTTGTCCAGTGCAAAGAAGAAATTGGGATTGTATCCCCAGCTCAGGTTGCCTTCAAATTCAGAGAAGGGCATGAGTTCAATGGCGTTCACGCCCAGTCTTTTCAGGTAGCTCAGCGTATCTTTCAGTGTTTGAAAGTTTCTAGTGGCTACAAAATCCCTGATCAATAATTCATAGATGACAAGGTTCCTTTTGTCTGGTCTGTTGAAATTCTGGATCTTCCAATTGTAAACGGGTTTTGCCGTTTGCAGTACACTGACAATACCGGTTGTTTTTCCTGTAGGATAGGCCTTGAGGTTGGGAAACGTGGATGCGGGGATAAAGCTGTCATTGTTGGGGTCAAGTACTTTTTCTGTATTGTAATCTGCCACCCTCAACGATCCGTCTATCAGGTATTGATAAGCATATTCATTGCCTGGAATAAGCCCTCTGAGCCTTATCCAAAAGCGGTTTCCATCTGGCGTCCTGTTCATCTGTCCGTCCTGCGTTTCGGTCCAGTTGTTGAAATCACCAATGACGGCTATTCTGGACTTTCCAGGGGCAAAAAGAACCAGGTAGGCACTGGTATCACCTTTCTCATAGGTAATGCCATCAGCAATCCCCGCAGGTATTGAAGCAACGGCGGCTGCGCCCGGAACAAAGAAGGATGCACTGTCTTTTGAAATATTTGAACCGCCAAAATTGGCTTCAACCATAAATTTTTGCGTGCCTCCGGCAACTATGGTTGTGGATGCAGTGATGGTTGCTGCAGCAGATGAGCCGATGAGGTTTCCATTGTGGAAGACCTTCAGGTCTGCTGCAGTGGTGGCATTGGCAGTGATGCTGATATTGTCTCCCATTTTCTTGTCAATGGCAACCAGGGACCTGTTGAAATTGGGCTGAGACACTGGATCATCAATCCTGACAAAATTTCCATTGTCATATACGGGAACATACATGTCTGATGCATCTTCATTTCTCAGCACCTTGCTACCGTTGCCAGACCTGAAAAGGATGGCAATCTTTTGTATTTTTTCTGCAGTATTGGTGATTCCAAAAAAATTTCTCAAGCCACCATTGATGGTAAAGGTCCATTGGTTGCTGCCGGTGTTGGCTGCATTGGCTGCTCCATTTGTAGTGCCCCAGGTGAATTTGACATATTTCCAATCTGCAGCACCAGTGCTGAGGTTGGTGATGGCTCCGATGTGCACAAACACATCATTCGCGGGAACGTAATCAAGCAATCCTTTGTTTCCCAATGCCGCATTAGCCGTGATGCTGATGGTTGATGATCCTTCCTGAATGAAAGCAGGTGACCATTTCAACAACTGCGCTTGTGAAATACTCCAAGAAAGGAGAATGATTGAAAATAGGATGAATCGGCGGGTCATATGGCTTGTTTGATGTGTAATTTATACACATAGCGAATATAGCCATTATTTCCAAACACGGGATAGCTTGTAGAACAGAAAAAAGTGAGCTAATGAAAGTCCTTCAAAAACAATAATATACCAGGGCCAGTCACCCACGATCAGTGGGTTCTTGACAATCGGAGGACTAGATAAATACATGTAATTGGATCCAAAGGCCCAGTTAAAGCTGCCAATGGCCAGTGCAGCAAATTGGGTGATCATGAATACCCTTAGCCATGAATTTTTTTCAGGTTTAAAGCCTTGGTGAATGATTGAATAAAGGCAGGCAAACAGCAGTCCACCATGACTGATAAAATATGCATAGTAGAAAAATCCATCCGTCCCTAAATCAAACTCTGGCGTAAGCAAAGAATGAATGCCTCCTGTCAGTCCCCAGTAATACAATACATGGGCGGTTGCAGCATTGAAACGCCAAAGCACTGCTATGGATAAAAAAGTACTGATGCCGCAGAGGTGAAGTGGTAAATTGTTTTCAACTGACCAGGATCCAAGCCAGATGCCGTAGATGTTTTCAATGACCATGTTCAAAAGCAACAGCAATCCCAGGCATTTTGGATAGTTGACGTGTTTTGCCCAATCCACATATTTGGGAAGCAGCAGCAATAAACTGATGATCCCAATTACGGCTGTAATACAGGTCCACCATTCCGGTGTAAAGCTTTCCATGACAATGTGATTGCTCATTGCGGTATTGTTCAAGTTCGGATTAAAATGCCATTTGGCATATTTTTATTGGAATCTACCATAGCCTGTTTAAATTGCCTTCAGAACATGGCACACAGATTGATCAGATTGATTGTATTATTTGCTTTGTTGGGCTTGCAATCCAATGCCCAAAACTTGTTGGTTCAAACCATCAAGGGTTCAGTTGCTGATCGTTTCATCAAAACCCCGCTGGCTGGGGCAACCATTGAATGGTTAGGTACTGAGCGGAAACTGGTCACCTCAGATGCAAAGGGAAGTTTTACATTGAGTGGCATTCCGGTAGGCCGTCAATCCATCAAAATCAGCCATGTGGGTTACAAGCCCATCACATTGAACAACCTTCAGGTAGAGTCGGGAAAGGAGCTGGTCATTGTGGTAGAAATGGAAGATGATTTAACCATGGAAAATGAAATCATCGTCAAGTCAAGATCCAACAAGGGAAGGCCTATCAATGAGATGGCCATGGTGAGTGGGCGGATGTTCAGTGTAGAAGAGACCAGAAGATTTGCGGCTGGTTTGAACGATCCTTCGAGGATTGCCACTGCTTTTGCAGGGGTCACTTCGGCAAGTGGTGATGGCAATGCCCTTGTGATCAGGGGCAATGCCCCCAATGGCTTGCTTTGGCGGATGGAAGGCATTGATATTCCGAATCCGAATCATTTTGCGCGGGTAGGAACTTCTGGCGGTGCCATCTCTATCCTCAGTGCACAGTTGCTGGCCAATTCAGATTTTATCTCCGGCGCATTTCCTGCCGAATATGGCAATGCGGTGTCGGGTGTTTTTGATATCAAACTAAGAAAAGGCAATAAAGACAAGCGGGAGCACACGTTTTCATTGAGTACAATTGGTGTTGATTTTGCCACAGAGGGCTATTTTAAAAAAGGATATGGTGGTTCCTATCTGTTTAACTACCGGTACGGATTTCTTACCCTGATGCAAAAACTGGGATTCAATATTTCCGATGCTGCCACCTCTTTTCAAGACCTCTCTTTCAATATCCATTTGCCTACCAAAAAAATGGGCGATTTCTCCATTTTTGGATTTGGAGGCCTGAGCCAGCAACGTGATGAATTGGCCAAGGATTCATTGACATGGCTGAGGAATTCTTCCTCAAGAACAGGCTCTTTGGATGGTGCCAATACAGGTATTGTGGGAATTTCGCATCAGTTCAATATTGGAAAAAAAACGCTGATCAAAACCATTTGGAGCCTGAATGGCATGGCCTATAAAGAAGAGGATGAGCGGCTGGATAGATTCAGTGGTCCGGTTATCGTTACCCGCAAGAACAGCTTTTCTGAATGGAACGCTGTCATTTCTTCTGTTGCCAGCCATAAGTTCAACAAACACCATTTGATCAAAACGGGCATATACAGCACTGGAAAATCTTTCAGCCTGAAGCAGCGGGAAGCCGTCAGCAATACGCTAAGGGATAGATTGAGGGCCAATGGTCAAACCCGGTTGACCAATTATTTTGCACAGTGGAAATGGGACCCCAACAGCAGGGTGGCATTGCAATTGGGCCTTCATGGGCAGGTGCTGGCGCTAAACAAGAAATCATCTGTAGAGCCCCGCGCAGGAATCCGGTTCATGACCTTCAAAGGGCAACACCTCTCTTTTGGTGCCGGTTTGCACACACAGATTCAGCCGCTGGGCAATTATTTTGCGCGCATTAGGGTTGGCAATGATACCATCACTCCCAACAAGGATCTCGGCTTTAGCCGGGCCATTCATTATGTTTTGGGATACGCTATTCAGTTGTCTCCGAATTGGAACCTCAAAACAGAAGCATATTACCAATGGCTTTACAGGATTCCTGTACAAGCCAGTAGAATCAGCAGTTACAGCGTTATCAACCTGGAAGATAATTACGCCATTGAAATACTGGCCAACCATGGGCGCGGACAGAATTATGGTCTTGAATTTACTTTGGACAGGTACTGGAATGATCAGTTTTATTTGCTCAGCACGCTGAGCTTGTATCAGTCTACTTACAAACCTTCCGATGGCATTTGGCGCGATACCCGGTACAATTCTAATACATCATTTACTTTCTTGCTGGGCAAGGAGTGGACCTTCAAAACCAAGCGTCCCTCTTCTTTGGGGTTGGACATAAAGCTGATTTCTGGCGGCGGGGTGAGGGTTACCCCGATAGACTTGCCCAAGTCCATATTACAGAAAACCACCGTATTGGTGCCTTCAAGGATCTATGGTGAGAAAATGAAATCCATTTTTAGGCTGGATGTTCAAATGGAATGGAAGCTGCAGTACAGCAAGATGACCGGTAGTTTTATCCTCGGGGTTCAAAATGCATTGAATACAAAGAACCGTGTCAGTCAACGGTTTGATGCTGCCACTGGAAGAATTGCTTATTCATATCTTTTGGGAAGGATTCCTGTTTTTGGTTTCAGGTTTGATTTGTAATTTGTAAAACATTTTACTTGAAATATCGTTATATGGCCGTTATAAGTTCATAAAACAAACAATTACTAACCATGGAAAGAAAAGAATTCCTGAGTAAAATCAGCGGTGGGCTCGCCTTCACCTGTGTTGCCTGCATGATGGCAGCCTGTTCAAAAGATGACAATACTGGATCTGGAAACAATACCGGCGGCGGTAACAATACTGGTGGAGGAGGTACTGGAAGCACGCTTCTTACCATCAACCTGACAACCCAGCTGCTTGCCATTGATGACTTTATCTCAGACAAAGGAATTATAGTTGTGAGAAAGGCTGCTGGAAATGTTGTGTCAAGTTTCGTGGCATTCGTCAATGCCTGTCCTCATCAAGGTATTGCTGTCACTTTCAGGAAAGGCAGCAATGATTTTCATTGTTCTGCCCATGGTTCAACTTTTTCTATCACGGGTGCTGTTACCGTCTCTCCCGCAACAAGTGGGCTTTCAGCAAGGACTGTTGAAATCAGTGGTACTACGCTTACCGTAAAATAGTCAATTCTCTACCTTTTTTCCTGCTTTAAGCTGCAGGTGATGCGTAATACAGGACGGAACATCCTGGGTGTAGTGGCTTACATAAATCAGCGTTGTTGATGTTGATTTACAAATATGATCAATCGTGTTTTTGAATCTTGCTGTCTGTTGGCTGTCAAGTCCTTGACAGGGTTCATCAAGAATTAGCAAGGGTGGACTTTTTACCAGGGCTCTTGTGAGCATCACCAACCGCTGCTCGCCCAATGAGAGTTGGTTCAATCTTTTTTCCTTTATGGATGTAATGCCTATCATGTCCATCCATTCCAAAACAGTGCTTGTTTCTGTTGTGCCAGGTTTTCTGAACAGTCCTATGGTATCGAATAGTCCTGAGGCCACGGCTTCCTGGCTGGTTATTCCCATGTCGAAGAACAGGTGCAATTCCGGTGAAACAAAGCCAATGTTTTTCTTGATGTCCCAAATGCTTTCTCCGGTTCCTCTTCTCCTGTCGAAAAGATAAATTTCATTGGCATAGGCCTGCGGATTATCAGCACTGATCAGGCTCAGCAAGGTTGACTTTCCTGCACCATTGGGTCCCGTAACACACCACCTTTCTCCTTTTTTCACTTCCCAATTAAACCTGCTCAAGATTTCTTTTCCATTGTACGCAATGTTGACATTCCTCATTTCAACGGCCTGCTTGAATGTCAGGTTGGAAGAGGCATAGATTTTTTTCAGTGCAACAGGAGATAATACCATTGCATCTGTTTCAAGCAATTCATCCTGTTTGGGTTGAATGTCTTTTGGGCCGCCAAAAATTATTTTGCCCTTTTTGATCTGCGCTACATGGGTTATGCATGATGGAAGATCTTCCGTGGCGGCAAAGAGTAAAATTTTGGTTCCCGCTTGTACAATCTTGTTCAATCCTTCCTTTAGTGTTGTTCTGCCTTCTTTGTCTAATCCCACAAATGGGTTGTCCAAAATCAACAAGGACGGGGATTGCGTCATGGCCTTGGCCAATTGCAGTCTTTTGTTCTCACCATTGGATAACTGAATCAGGGGCTTGTTGATTATTGGCATCAGGTTGAAAAAATTGATCCAATATTCTTTTGGTTTTTCGTCTGTATTGTCAAACTGTTCTGCTACGGTTAAGCTGTCTTCTGCATCAGAAGAATTGAACCTCTGCTGATAATAAAATTGCTGCACATTGCTTTTGTTGGCAAATTGGTGTTGTTGCTCAATCAGCAGAATTGTGGGTTTTACTTCCTGTTGGTCATTGGTATCAAAACTGATCATTCCGCGGTGAAAAATCTTACCTGTAATTGCTTTTGCCAATGTGGATTTTCCTGAACCACTGGGTCCTGTAATGGCCCATTGTTCATCATGGCCCATTGTAATTGTGATGTTGTCGAGCAACAGGTTGCCGCCGAGCATGACCCTTACTTCATTGATGATGATTTCCATTCCTATTTTGTTTCTTCATTGAATACGGTCGATTGCATTTCAATTTGAAAGATGAATTGACATTTTTTATGGACTATGTAGATTGTTTGCATGATTTCCGGTAACCTTTCCGGTATCGTTTTCGGTTTAAGTTATTCATGGGGGCAATAGAATTTTTGATTTAAAAATAAAATGTAACTGCTATGTTGTTAATACTTTTGATAAGTATTGCTAACTTATGGTCCGTTTCCAATGAATTTAAGCATAAAATTACTTTCTAATCATACAATACTTCTCATGTTAAAAAAATGTATCATTTCAATCTTTGTTTTTGGAACAGTCCAATCAAGCGTAGATGCCCAACAGCAAAAGAAACCGAATATACTCATGATCGCTATTGATGACCTGAAGCCCATGCTTGGATGTTACGGAGAATCAAGGATCATCACACCCAATATTGATGCACTGGCCGCTCGCGGAACCGTTTTCCTCAAAAATTATTGTCAGCAAGCGGTTTGTGCACCAACAAGGGCAAGTTTGATGACCGGACTAAGGCCAGATGCAACAAAGATTTGGGATCTTAAAACACAGCTGAGAGACATGGTTCCCAATGTTGTAACCATGCCACAATATTTTGTTCAACAAGGGTATGCCACCACCGGAATCGGTAAGGTATTTGATATCAGGTCTGTTGACAAACAATTGGATGCTCCTTCCTGGAGCATTCCCTATCAAAAGCTGAATGATGATGACTATGCGAAGGGATATGAAAAACCAGTAGGAGGTCATTACCAGGCAAAGTCTACGTTGGACCTATTGGCCGGTTTTGAAAAAGAAGCAAAAGGCAAGGGGTTGAATGAAGCGGAGACCAAAGACTTCATGGATAAACACCGTGTTGTGGTTGAAGCTGGTGATGTTCCGGATGATGCCTACAGCGATGGTGCAATAGCCCGGAAAGCGGGAAAAATATTGGCTTCACTGAAAAATCAAGACAAGCCTTTTTTTCTGGCAGTAGGATTCAGTAAACCACATTTGCCTTTTGTATCCCCTAAAAAATATTGGGACAAATACGACAGAAATTCCATTCAGCTGGCAGCCTTTCAACAGCTTACAAAAGGAGCTCCCCAGTTTGCCTTTCAACCTTCAGCTGAGCTGGTCAACAATTATGCACTTCCTGATGGATCAAGGTTTAAAGCTGATTATGCCTTGCAGACTGATGATGCGCAACGCATGTTGATCCATGGGTATTATGCAGCCGTGAGTTACACCGATGCTCAGGTAGGGTACCTGCTTGAGCAATTGAAACAATTGGGCCTTGACAACAATACCATTGTCGTTTTATGGGGTGACCATGGATGGCATTTGGGTGATCATGGTATATGGAACAAACATACCAACTTTGAACAGGCTACAAGGGCACCATTGATCATTTCAGCTCCAGGATTCAAGGGAGGTCAGCAGGCCCAAGGTCTCTCTGAGTTTGTAGATGTTTTTCCTACACTCTGTGAGTTGTCTGGTTTACCAAAACCATCCGGGTTGGCCGGAACCAGTTTGGCCTCGGTCTTGAAAAATCCAGAGACAAAGGTCAAAGACATCGCACAGTCTCAATATCCCCGCGGTGATCAAACAATGGGGTATGCCCTTCGTTCTGACCGTTATCGCTGTGTTATTTGGTACAAAGAGAATTTCAGGAATCAGCCCGTGCACCAGGGAAGCGAAGTCATCGCAGTTGAATTGTACGATTATGAAAAAGATCCGCTTGAGCAGGTTAACCTGGCCAATGATCCTGCTTATTCCGAAGTCATCAAACAAATGAAATCAAAGATAAAGTCTTATATATCCGTTAAACCATAACTCGCCTTTTTATCACAAGCAAACGAAAAGTAAAATACATGAAAAAACAAGTTAGATCAATCATCCACCAATGGCAAAAGATGTTGGGTATCCAAATCGTGTTGTTATTTTTCGCATTGAACATGGCTGTTCCGTTCAATTCACTTGCCCAGGGTATTAAAATTGCCGGTGTGGTGAAGGATGCTTCAGGAATCCCCATCGAAGGTGTCAGTGTTACCATCAAGGGAACCAGCACAGGAACCTTGACGGATGAGAAAGGCAGGTATAGTATCAATGCGAATGCTCCTAAAACCGTGTTGATTTTTTCTTCAGTTGGGTTCATAGACTTGCAGGAAACAATTGGTAACCGCAAAACAATTAATCCTGTCATGAATGCCGGCAGCTCAAATCTTGAAGATGTTGTTGTTGTTGGATATGGAACGCAGAAGAAAAGGGATGTCACTGGTGCCATTGCTTCTGTGAGCAGCGCCCAGATTGCACAACGTCAGCCCAAAGATTTGTTGGATGCCTTGCAGGGACAGGTTCCTGGATTGCAGATTGGTCAATCTTCTGGGAGGCCTGGTGCGGATAATTCTGTAAGAATTCGCGGTATCGGCACACTTCAGGGTGGGGCTGATCCTCTATATATTGTTGATGGTGCACAAGGAGTAGATATATCTGGAATCAATCCCAATGATATAGAGTCAGTGGAAGTATTAAAAGATGCAGCCTCTGCTGCAATATATGGTTCTCGATCTGCTAATGGTGTCATCATCATCACCACAAAAAAAGGAAAAGAGGGAAAGCCTGCTGTGGACCTTAGGTACCTTACCAGTGCCAGTGAACTATCCTATAAAATACCCCAGGCAAATGCAGCGGACAGGAGATTGTATGACTTGAAGCTGAGGAGAAACCTTACACAAAATGATTCCCTGAATCCATCTTACAATGCTGACAATGACTACCAGGATTTGCTTGCAAGGACTGCAGTCAGGCAACAGGTTGATTTGAACGTGAGTGGTGGCAACAAGGGACTGAATTACTATGGTGGTATTGGTTACCTTAGCGATGAAGGTATCATTATCAACAGTTATGCTCGCGTACTGCGCGGTCGTTTTAACATGGACTTCAAACCTAACAGTAAGTTTTCTGCAGGAAATAGGTTGCAGGTTTCTTATCAAACTGAAAACAGGATTGATGATGGTCTTACACTCAACCAGGCCATTCAGCGTCCACCAACATTCAGGGTTTATTTTCCAGATGGTAGTCTGGCACCTAATATTGGAGGAAGAAGAAATCCGGTTGCAGAAGCATTGTACAGGAAGAATAATTATGAAATCATTTCTACCAACCTCTTTACATACGCCAATTACAACTTTACAAAAGACCTTAAATTAACTGTTGATGCAAATATTCGTGTCAACAATACAGAAAACCTAAGGTTCAGTCCCAGGATCCTTAGTAATACCGGATTGGATAACAATGGGTCAATCAACAATGACCTGAAAACCTATTGGATGACCCAGGCTTTT